>NZ_CP010271.1:4500000-4649175 GCF_001456355.1 Mycobacteroides saopaulense | reverse complement strand
CGGCGAGCATCTCTCTTGCTGGAGGGGTCACGTCGACACTAGCCCCTTTTCAACGATCGGTCGTGGGTTTCCACACGGTTATCCACACCTGTGGACAACAAAGCAGACCACCCCCATGGTGGTCAGTGTGCGTATACCAGGAGACCGCGTCGGATCACCTGTTCCGGGGGACCGGCTAGTCGGTGTCCGACCGCGATCGGCATCGGCCAGTGTGGGTGGTTCCGATGCATGCGCCCGGTGGAAACGGCATTCGCAGAAGCTAACAGTTTTTGTAGCGGCCCGCCAACCGATCCGGACACATCGGTGACAACTTTCGCCGAAGGTGACGGACTGTTGTGCAGAGGGGATACGCGTGTGACGTCTGTGATCAGTTTGACCGGCGCCGAGCAGGTCAGTACCCTCAAACAGTCGCCCGAACGTTGGCGGCACGGCCGCGACCCGCACGTCATCAGGGATGAAACCCAAGATTCCGTAGGTACCGCGCCGGTGGCGAGTGAGAAGTACCAAGGACTGCTGCGTCTCAGCACATCGCATGCGCCGTGAACACACGTCGTGGGCGATGGCGGCTGAGAACGTGACTGACATGAAGGAGTAGTAGCGGTGGCAAAGGGCAAGCGGACCTTCCAGCCAAACAATCGGCGTCGCGCGCGCACCCACGGTTTTCGGTTGCGCATGCGTACACGCGCTGGTCGCGCGATCATTGCCGGCCGGCGTCGCAAGGGTCGCCGGGAACTGACCGCCTAGTTTCGGGCGCGGGTAGTAGTCGGTGTTACCGACTCGACACCGGATGACCAAATCATCCGAATTCCGACAGACCGTCAAGCGTGGAGTGCGAACTACCCACGCGGACTTGGTGATTCACCTGCAACGTGGCTGCTTGAGCACTGCTTGTGAGCAGGTCGAGGGCCCGAAGGTTGGTCTTATCGTCGGAAAGTCGGTCGGCGGGGCGGTAGTACGCCACCGGGTATCGCGTCGGCTCCGCCATGCCGCCGCAGAGCTACTTCCCAGACTTGAGCCGGTAGACCGCATGGTCATTCGGGCGCTGCCCAGTAGTGGCACTGCCTTGTCGGCAAGCCTGCGGCAGCAATTGCGCGAGGGAATCGAGCGATCGGCACGACGGCAGGAACCAGCACCCGAGCGGCAGCGATGAGGAGCCGTCCTGCGCGCGCCGCGATTTTCCTGATTCGTCTGTATCAGACGTGGATCTCGCCGATGCGGCTGCCCAGTTGCCGTTTCATGCCGACCTGCAGTCAGTACGCGGTTGAGGCGTTGAGCGTGCACGGACTGATCCGCGGCGGGTGGTTGGCCACGATTCGCCTATTGAAATGTGGACCGTGGCATCACGGTGGGTGGGATCCGATTCCCGAACGCCGTACGAAGCACGGGGACGTAGCGCACGCATGCGTGCAGAGGAGCACAGCGGATGTTTGATTGGTTCAGTCTCGGGTTCATCTACTACCCGGTCTCGGCGATCATGTGGGTTTGGTACAAGCTATTCGCGTACCTGTTGGGGCCCACGAACTTTTTCGCGTGGGCGCTGTCGGTGATGTTCCTGGTGTTCACGCTGCGCGCGATTCTGTACAAGCCGTTCGTGCGACAGATCCGGACCACCCGGCAGATGCAGGAATTGCAGCCACAGATCAAGGCCCTGCAGAAGAAGTATAAGAACGACCGTCAGCGCATGGCGTTGGAGATGCAGAAGCTGCAGCGCGAGCACGGCTTCAACCCGATCCTGGGGTGTCTGCCGATGTTGGCTCAGATCCCGGTGTTCCTTGGCCTGTTCCACGTACTGCGTTCGTTTAACCGGACCACCGGTGGCTTCGGCCAGGTCCATATGTCGGTGGAGGCCAACCGCGCCACGGGCAACTACGTCTTCAGCGCTCACGACGTGGCCAATTTCCTGGACGCCAACCTGTTCGGTGCACCCCTGGGCGCGACCATGATTCAGACGACGGGTCTGGACGCGTTCACGGAATTCAATAGGTGGGCGGTCGCCGGCGTCTCCATTCCCTTGATGGTCATCGCGGGCATCGCGACCTACTTCAACAGCCGAGCCTCGATCGCGCGGCAGAGCCCGGAGGCTCAAGCCAACCCGCAGACCCAGATCATGAACCGGCTGGCGCTGTACGTGTTCCCGCTCGGTGTGGTCGTCGGCGGGCCGTTCCTGCCGATCGCGATCATCCTCTACTGGGTCTCCAACAACATCTGGACGTTCGGGCAGCAGCACTACGTCTTCAATCGAATCGCCAAAGAAGAAGAAGAGAAGAAGCAAGCCGATCTGGAGCGGCGGGCGGCGAACGCCCCGAAGCCGGGGGCCAAGCCCACGCGGGGTGGAAAAAACCCGGCGGCCAAACAATCAGAGGACACAGACAGCAGCACCGAACTGTCCGAGTCCGGCGGTACTGACGAGAACACCGGGGGACAGGCTTCCCCGAACTCTACAAATGGATCAGGCGCGACGAGCCGTACCCCAAAGCCGGGTGCGCGGCCCGATCGCCGTCGCAAGCGCTAACCGCCCGCGATTCTGTACGGGCGTGACAGAGGGAGAAGAACGATGACCGATCTGGATACTCAAGCCGAAGAGACCACGGCAGAGGCCGATGCCGCACCGGAGGCCCAGCCGCGCACGGCCGACCTCGAGGAGCGTCTGGTTGCCGAGGGAGAGATCGCCGGCGACTACTTGGAGGAGCTCCTAGACCTCCTGGACTTCGACGGCGATATCGATCTGGATGTCGAGGGAGACCGCGCGATCGTCAGCATCGATGGCGGTAGCGATCTGTCGAAGCTCGTCGGCCGCAAGGGCGAGGTGCTCGATGCGTTGCAGGAGTTGACCCGGCTGGCGGTTCAGCAGAAATCCGGTGAGCGCAGCCGCCTGATGCTGGACATCGCCAACTGGCGAGGGCGCCGTCGCGATGAGCTCGCGGCGTTGGGCACCAAGATCGCCAAGCAGGTGCTGGAGTCGGGAGAGCGTGAGGAACTCGCGCCGATGACCCCGTTCGAGCGCAAGATCGTGCACGACGCCGTCGCAGCCATCGACGGTGTGCACAGCGAGAGCGAGGGCGTGGAGCCGTCGCGCCGCGTGGTCGTCCTGCACGACTGACAGCACAAATCTCATCCATGTAATTCTGTGGCCGCGCTCCGGGAGGAATGTTTCACGTGAAACACGGTGAGACCCTCCCGGTGCCGGAGGCCGCCGCCGAGGTGTTCGGTGTGCGCCTTCCGCTGGCGGTCGAGTACGTCGAAGCGCTCGCCACGATCGGTGTGGAGCGGGGTCTGATCGGACCGCGCGAGACCGACCGATTGTGGGAGCGTCACATTCTCAACAGCGCGGTTCTCGGCGAGCTATTAGAGACCGGCGAGCGCGTGATCGACGTCGGCAGCGGGGCGGGGCTGCCGGGAATTCCGGTCGGCATCGCGCGCCCGGATGTCGATATCGTTCTGGTCGAGCCGATGCTGCGGCGCACCGACTTTCTCCGTGAAATGATCGAACAGTTGAGACTGACCAATGTGTCGGTGGTGAGGGGCCGGGCCGAGGAGCCAGGCGTCATCGCCCAGGTTGGCGGAGCGGACGCGGTGACGTCCCGGGCCGTGGCGGCCCTGGACAAAATCACGCGCTGGTCTCTTCCGTTGACCCGAATCGGCGGACGGATGTTGGCGATCAAAGGTGATCGTGCAGACGAAGAAGTACAGCAGTACGGCAGTGCGCTGGGTCCGCTCGGCGCCGATGATGTGAGGGTGGTGCAGTGTGGCACGCGGTACCTCGATTCGCCCACCACGGTGGTGGTCGCGCGGCGGAAAGAATGCGACGGAGACCGGCAACGGGGAAGCTCCCGCGGCGGTTCGCGGAAGCGGAATCGATGAGCATCCGATCAAGGAGACGACAGTGAGTAGCGACGATGTTTCACGTGAAACCGGCGCAGCGAGTGACGGCCACCGATCGCCCACGGAGTTCGTGGAATCAGAGACTCCTATCGGCGCCGCCGCACAGCGCGCGACTCAGCTGAAGCAGGGATCTGTCCGACTGCCGAAGCCGGCGCATCGACGGATGCTGACGATCGCCAACCAGAAGGGCGGTGTCGGGAAGACCACCACGGCGGTCAACCTCGCCGCGGCCATGGCGCTACAGGGCCTAAATGTTTTGGTGATCGATCTGGATCCACAGGGCAATGCAAGCACCGCGTTGGGCGCCGACCACCGGGCCGGTACCCCGTCTTCGTACGAGGTCCTTCTCGGGGAGATCCCCATCCAGGACGCGATTCAGTCCAGCCCGCAGAGCGAGCATCTCTTCTGCGTCCCCGCGACGATCGATCTTGCGGGCGCCGAGATCGAACTGGTCTCGATGGTGGCCCGTGAGGGACGGCTCCGTACGGCGATCGCCGGACTAGCTGCAGACGCCTTCGACTTCGTCTTCATCGACTGCCCGCCGTCGCTTGGCCTGTTGACAGTCAACGCGCTCGTAGCGGCCAACGAGGTGCTGATCCCGATCCAGTGCGAGTACTACGCGCTGGAGGGTGTGGGTCAGCTGCTGCGCAACATCGAACTGGTCCAGGCTCATTTGAATCCCGCGCTGCATGTGTCGACGATTCTGCTGACCATGTACGACGGTAGGACGAAGCTCGCGGATCAGGTCGCCGATGAAGTGCGTAGCCACTTCGGTCCGAAGGTGTTGGGCTCGGTTATCCCGCGTAGCGTCAAGGTCTCCGAAGCACCCGGATACGGGACCAGTGTTCTCGAATACGACCCGGGTTCACGTGGCGCCTTGAGCTACCTGGACGCCGCACGCGAACTGGCGCAACGGCCTAGCCCGTCGGCGAGTGATCCGCAATGAGCGGGAGCCGCTACGGAAAGATGATCACTTGTGCGGAGCCGATGCGAAAAGGGAGAAGTAACCGATGAGTCAGTCGCCATCATCACGGCGTAAGGGCGGCCTCGGCCGGGGCCTGGCATCTCTCATTCCGACGGCACCGGTGGATGGATCGGCCACGCCGGCAGGCCCGCGGCTCGGCGACGCAGCCGCCGATGTGGTCATCGGTGGCGGTCCCGTGGCTCCGGCGGAGTCGACGGACGACATCGGTGCGGTGTACCGCGAGATCCCGGTAGCCGCCATCAAGCCCAACCCCAAGCAGCCACGCCAGGTGTTCGACGAGGAGGCCCTCGCCGAGTTGGTTCACTCCATTCGTGAGTTCGGCGTGATGCAACCGATCGTGGTACGCACTGCCGAAGACGGCGACGGCACCTCCTATCAACTCGTCATGGGGGAGCGGCGTTGGAGGGCAACCCAAGAGGCCGGCCTGGACACCATCCCGGCGATTGTGCGGGAGACGGCGGATGACAATCTGCTTCGCGATGCTCTGCTCGAGAACATCCATCGGGCGCAGCTGAATCCCTTGGAAGAGGCAGCTGCGTATCAGCAGCTTCTCGAGGAGTTCGAGGTGACTCACGAGGAACTCGCCGCGCGC
Organism: Mycobacteroides saopaulense; assembly: GCF_001456355.1. Lineage (NCBI taxonomy): Bacteria > Bacillati > Actinomycetota > Actinomycetes > Mycobacteriales > Mycobacteriaceae > Mycobacteroides > Mycobacteroides saopaulense. Next base: position 4,643,716 of record NZ_CP010271.1, on the reverse strand, counting down.
ATCGGTAGGTCGCGACCGGTGATCTCGAACATGATCCGACTGCTGCGGCTCCCGATCGCGGTGCAGCGGCGGGTCGCGGCGGGCGTGCTGTCGGCCGGACATGCCCGTGCATTGCTCGCTCTGGAGGGTGGCGCCGAGGCGCAGGAAGAGTTGGCCGCCCGGATCGTGGCGGAGGGAATGTCGGTGCGGGCCGCCGAGGAGGCGGTGACACTTGCCAACCGTAGTGATGCTCCGAAACCGGCGCCGCGCCGCAAGCCGATCCAGATGCCGGGTCTGCAGGATGTCGCCGAGCGGTTGTCGGGAACCTTCGATACCCGCGTCACCGTGAGCCTGGGTAAGCGTAAGGGCAAAATTGTCGTGGAGTTCGGTTCGGTCGACGATTTGCAGCGAATTGTCGATCTGATGTCTGGCGAAGCAACGTCCTGACCCACGGGGGAGAAACGTCACTGTGACGTGAAACCCGGGAGAATCCGGCTCGTTCATGAAAGTAGTTGGTAACTAACGGATTTCGACTCCGCCGGGCAGTTGCGGGTGGGGTGTGGGCTGTGGTGGTGGTTTCAGAGGATCACGGCAGCGCTGTCGGGTGCCAATCCAGAAATTTCGCATATCCTGGAGGGGTTGCCGGACGCATGAGGCGTGCCGCGCACCATGTTGACCGGACGTGGAGGCGTACAAAACCAGTGTCGGCTCGGATCGTTCCTTTGCGGCTCGATGGCTTCGAGCAGCTGCCCAAGCACGCCCGGCGGTGTGTCTTCTGGGAGGTGGACCCCGCTACCGTCGGAGATCAGCAGCACCTGTCGGACCCCGAGTTCGAGAAGGAAGCGTGGCTGTCGATGGTCATGCTGGAGTGGGGATCATGCGGTCAGGTCGCGGTCACCGGCCCACAGTCTCGACCGACCACTGCGGGATATGCGTTGTATGCCCCGCCCGGGGTGGTGCCGCGTGCTCGACTCCTCCCGACGGGGCCGGTGAGCGCCGACGCGATTTTGTTGACATCGCTCGGCGTCGAGCCGGGGCATGAGTCAGATGGCCTGCCGCACAGCATCATCGCCAGCGTGGTTGCAGAACTGATACGCCGCGGTGTACGCGCACTGGAGGCGTTCGGCCGCACCAGCGAGGCGTTGGAGATGTGCGAGGGATCGCTCGCGAGGCATTCGGAGGCGGCAGATGTGTTGGGAGAGTGCACGATCGAGCAGTGCATGATCGACGTGGACTTCTTGAAGGATGTGGGCTTCACGGTGGTGGCTCCGCACCAGCATTTTCCCCGGCTGCGATTGGAGCTCGACAGCGGACTCGGCTGGAAGGCTGAGGTTGAGGCCGCGTTGGAACGCCTGCTGGAATCGGTGCAGATTCCGCAACCGGCTGGGGCGGGACCTGTGGTCGGCGCCGCGTTCTAGTCCACCCACCGAAACCCAGCGCCGTCGCGACGGACACCGAGCGGCAGGTGTGGTGGGAAATGGGCAGCGAGAAGTTTGAGCCCTTCATCGGCGCAGCGCCCGAGCAGTGATTGTCGCGTCACGGCGGCTGTCGATGCGTCGGCGTCGGCGTAGAACGGTAGTTCGGGGAATTGCGCCTGCATGGGGTGGTGCAATGTGTCACCGGCGATGATCACCCCGGCATCCGGAGAGCGCACTTCGATGGCGAGGTGTCCGGGAGTGTGGCCCGCGGCGCCCAGGACGCTGACCTGGGTGGAGCCATTGCCGTGAAGCAGCTGCCCGGACTCGACGACGTCGTGCGAGGCGTGTTCCAGGACCGGCAGGATGCTGTCCTGGTAGACCCAACCGCCGTTGTCCGCCCATTGTTCTGCGGGCGCCGATTCCCATTGGGCCTGAATGTATTCGAGCTCCGTGGCATGGAAGAGATAGGTAGCGTTGGCAAAGGTGGGTTGCCACTGTCCGCGCGTCAGCTGGGTGTTCCACCCGCAGTGGTCCAGATGCAGGTGGGTGTTGATGACGATGTCGACGTCGCCGGGAGCGTGTCCAGCCTGATGGAGATGTGCGAGGTAATCGGTATCGAGCATGTGCAGGTCGGGAAAGAGCGGCCTGTTCTTGTGATTGCCCGAGCAGGTGTCGACCACGATCACCGTGCCGCCGAGTTCGATGACGTAGTTGTGGATCGCGAAGATCAGCTCCGCACCGTCTGCGGAGACGGCGGCGGGTGCGTATGTCTCGCGAACGAATGCGAGCTGTTGGTCGGTGAGGTCTGGATACCAGTGACGTGGCGCGATGGGCCACACATCCCGTTCGGTGAGCTGAGTAATGGTCGCATCGCCGACGGTGAAAGTCTTCACAGCGGCGGAAAACGCGGAGTTGAGGGCGGGTATTCCCGTCAGGGAGCGATTCCCCGGCATACGAGAGCGGCGGTGGCCCGCACCCTCGAGGCCAGGATGTCCTGATCGGGCTCGTGTCCGTAGCGGGCGAGGATGCCCAGTGGAATGCCGGCCACCGAATCCGCCACGGCCTCGACATCGATATCGGCACGGACGTAACCGGATTCGATCCCGTCGCGCAATAGACCCGCGAGAACCGAAGCGCCGGCGTCGAATACGCCACAGAACTGTGCGGTCATCTCCGCATCGACCGCAGCTCCCTGCTGCAGCAGCAGACGGGAAAGCCGCGGGTCAGCGACTACCAGCTCGATGTAGGCGAGGCCGAGATTCACCGCGAAATCGTGGAATTCGTCCAGTGACGTGATGCGGCCCGGCAACGTGTGGCTGAGCGTTTCGATGGTTCGTTGCGTGGCGTGCTGGACCACGTGTTCCAGGATGTCGCGCTTGTTCGTGAAGTATCGGTAGAACATCGAGTGGCCCGTGCCGAGCCGTTCGGCAATGTGCGCGATCGAGGTCTGGTGATAGCCGCGCTCGGAGAACTCGGCGAGCGCGGCCTCGACGACCTCTTCCTTGACGAGCTCACTGCGCCGAGCGCGCTGCCGATCCGCCATTCGGATCGGTGGTCCCGAGGGATCCTCCATGCGGCTGAGGATAGTCGACGGCACGGATCCGCCACGACACCCGTCGTTCGGCGGAATCATTTGTCTTGAAATGATTGACTTATTCTCAAACCAGACATTAGTGTCCGAATGAGCTGCATGGCGATGACGAAAGGACACGGGTGATGACACGGTTGGGCGCAGGGGCGCAGTGGGGACCGCCACCGGTCATCTACGGCGAACCTTGGTGGGCCTGGATAGTGGTCGCGGTACTTGTTGTGTGTCTTGCGATTTCACTCATCTGGGTGGGATGGATGACGGTGCGCAAGCATGAAGACGCGCTGATGTACTGGCTGATCCTGTTCAGCGGGGTGACGATCCTGCCGTATTTCGTCGAGCCCTGGCTCGATGTCATCGGTGCGACCACCTACATGACCAACGCCTTGCCCTACGTCACGATTGCCGACCGGCCGCTGCCGATCTTCGTCCCTCTGGTGTGGGTTGGTACCGCGCCGACAGCGCTGGTCGTGTATGAAATGATCAAAAAGGGTTGGGCGGCTTGGACGCTCATTGCCTTTGCATTGGTGTTCGGTATCGCGGAGTGCATCGGCGAGATGGTCAACAGTCACTTCGGTCTCATGAGGTATTACAGCAACAACGCGCTCGTCTTCGGGGTGCCTCTGCCCAGCCTCGTGCAAAATGGCGGATTTCTGGTCATGATCGCCTGGGTACTTGTGGTGATCCGGCCGCATATGCGCGGATACCGTTGGGCCATAATCCCGTTCGTTGCGCCTGGAGCATATCTCGCGTACACCATCGTCTGCACGCTGCCGAACTATTTCGCGATTCACCTGGGGTTGGCACCGTTGCCGTCGTGGGGGCTGGCGGCCCTCTCCACGGGCCTCAACTTGCTTGCCGTGGTGATTGTCGCGTATTCGCCTACGTGCCAGCGGTATCGCGATGAGGTGGGGGCCAAGGTGCTGGGTCCGGTTCGCACCGCGGCCGCCCGACAGCCTGTTCCCGCCGCGTGACCGGGCTCGCGGGAAAGGAGGGCATCAACATGACGCAAGCACCGTTGTCCGAGGTCACGGCCGGAGTGTGCCCGATCGGCGCCCCGACGCCGACTCAAACCCGAGGTCCCGCAGCTGAGGGGCTGCCTCGCGAGCTGGCGGGGAGGTGGGGGCCGCTGCCGATGAATCCGACGGTACGTGAGGTCAACGAAATAGCCAGGACTCAAAGAAGATTCGAATCTGTGCGGCAGGACCCGTGGTGGATTACCCGCGGAGGGATTCCGATGGTGTCCAGCATGGCCAGGGGTGTGGGGAGTCCGGCGCTCAGCCCGCCCGGGCCCGTCGGTCACCCCATCCTGGGCAGCGTGCCGGAAATGCGTCGTGAACCGTTCGAGTTCTTTCGGCGCTGTGCCAGGGAATTCGGCGATGTGTATCGGGTGCCTTTCCCGCTCGGCGGCAGCATCGTGGTGGTGAATCACCCGGACTATGCCAGCCAGGTTATGGACGATCCGGTGGGCCGATACAGCATGATCGGGCCGGGCCAGGCGGCGATGGGCTTGATTGGCGCGGCAATTCCGATGCTGGAGGGGGACAAGTTCCGGCAGCGGCGCCGGATGCTGATGCCGATGTTCGGCCGGCGGCACCTGGCACGGGTGGCGGAGGTCATCGCGGACGAGTTTGTGCGGCGAGTCGACGGATGGGAGCGCTGGGCCGGCAGCGGTCGGCGGGTAGACCTGCAGCATGCCATCGCACAGGTGACCCTGCCCGCCTTTCTCCGCGCGATGTTCTCGTCTTCCATCACCGAGCGGGAGATCCACGAAACAGACGTCGATCTAAGGACTTTCATGTCCATGATGGCATCGGTGACGTTGATGAGCCCACTGCCGAATCTTTTCCCCCTACCCGGACGGGAGTCCGCGCCACGGTCCATGTGGAGGCTGTGGCGGTTGACCCGGCGGCTGATCAAGGACCGCCGGAATAATCCGATCGAGACGCCCGACTTGTTGAGTCTGCTGTTGGAGGCCACCTACGACGACGGAAGCCCGCTGTCGGAGCGAGATCTCAGCATGGAGTTGATGATCCTCATGGCGGGCGGCTACGAGACGGTGGTGGCATCGCTTTCATGGACGCTCGCCCTGCTGCTTGCACACCCCGAACATCTCGGGCGCCTGTGCGCCGAGGTGGACTCTTTGAACGGTGCGGTGCCGACGCCGGACGACTTGCCCAAATTGGCTTGGGCCAAGGCATGTTTCGACGAGGGGCAAAGGCTACAGGGGCATCCGCTCAATCCCCGGTTCGCCATGGAAGATGACGTGATAGGCGGATACTTCATCCCGCAGTACACCATCGTGGGACCCTCGCTGTACTCCATCCATCGCGATCCGCGGTGGTGGACGGCCCCCGATTTGTATGATCCGAACCGCTTTATGGATGAGGCAGCGGCCAAAGACCGTCCACGGTTGGCCTTCATGCCATTTGGATCGGGCAGGCACCACTGCCTGGGCACGGGCATGGCATACATGAACGCGCAGTTCTTACTGGCGATCATCTTCCAGCGGTACCGCTTGGCATTACCCGAGGGCTGGGAACCTAAGCATCACTTCAATTTCTCGGTGACCCTCGACGGCGGCCTGCCTGTCGTGCTGACGACGGCGTGACGTGAACGCTCCGGACAGCGGTGTGACCGTGGTTGTCGATCAGGACCTGTGTATGGGATCCAGGTATTGCGTGACGCAACATCCGGATCTGTTCGGAGAGGATGCCGACGGCACCGCCGTGTCACTGCAGACGGAGAGGCTATCGCCGGAGCAGGCGCGGGGAGCGGCCGAGGCGGCACACGTCTGTCCGGCCGCAGCTATCGAGGTCCGGCGCCTGAGCTAGCTTCCGGCGGACAATTCGTGCGCCAGCAGCTCGTCGAAAGTGAATGTGCCCGTGGGCCGATCGTTCTTGCCGAGCAGGTACACACGCTTGACCGCGGCCAGAATCGATTCGGCCACCACATCGCGGTAATGGGCGGCGCTGAGCACGGAGACATCGTTCGGCGAGGTGATGTAGCCGATGTCGACCTGCACGGTGGGCATCCGGGTCAAACGCAGCAGGTCCCAGGTGCGGCCGTGAGCTCGGCAGTCACGTAACCCGGTGCGCGCCGTCACTTCTCGCTGAATGAAGTCGGCCAGCATGTGTCCGATGGTGGATACCGAGCCGTGCAGGTTGCCGAAGTGGTAGGACGCGACCCCACTGGCCGCCACAGTGGGCTGCGAGTCGAAGCGCAGACTGATCATCAGATCGGCACCGACGTTGTTGGCGTAGGTGGCGCGCTCGATATCGGTGGGGTTGTTCTGGATGGCGCGCGAGATGTAGGTGTCCATCCCGATGGCGGTCATCCGTCCTTCGAGTCGACTTGCCAAGTCCCACAAGATGTCTGATTCGCTGGTGGGGCCCTCCCGGCCCGGCACGATGACACCGCGGTCGGAGCCCCCCAGACCGGGGTCGATCACGATCCGCTTGCCCGACAGCTGCGGGCCGGCGTTGCGGACGTGTTCGGTCTCACGGATCGCGTGCGCGGATCCGCCGGTGACATGACGGCCCAGCAACTGGAAGGAGCGCAGCGTTTCCGGTCCGCAAATGCCATCGGCGGTCAGCCCGTACTCCCGCTGGTACGACATGAGCGAGTTGTAGGTCTGCAGCCCGAAGTTGCCGTCGACCAGACCGGTGTAGAACCCCAGATCTTGGAGACGCTTCTGCAGGGTGGCCACATCGTCGCCGTACATCGGTGCGGAGAACTGGTGGTAAAGCGTGCGCGCCCCGAGCCGGTAGGAGGCCTCTTTGAGGGTGCGATAGGTGGCGGGCCCCACAATGCCGTCGACGAGCAGGCCACGGCGCTGTTGGAACGCCCGTACGGCGTCGTCGAGCGTCGCGTCGAAGTGATCCACCAGCACATGCCGACCGGTCGCCAAGACCTCATCGGGGTCCTCGAGGAAGCCGAGTGCGGCCAGTACCTCGCGCACCTCGGTGACGGCTGGGCCTCGATCGCCGTGGCGAATGTTCGACGCGCCTGTCGTCATACTCCGCCTTTCGCAAGAAACCGCACTGCCACCCATCGGACAGCGGCTGCCCGTCGTCGGGACGGCAATATTGTCTCAGATGCCTAGGCGATGGGCGAAACTCCCGGCATGGCCAACCGACCGGTGTTGGGCCGGTTAGACCACTCCGTCCAGTTCACGCAGCAACGCCGACTTGCTCTTGGCACCGACGATGCGCTTGGTTGCCTCACCATTCTGGAACAGGATCATGGTGGGGATCGAGGTCACCTGAAACGCGCGCGCGGTCTCCGGGTTGGCGTCCACGTCGAGCTTGGCGATGGTCAGGGCGTCGCCGTGATCCTTGGCGATTTCCTCGAGTACGGGGGCCACCATCTTGCAGGGTCCACACCAGGTCGCCCAGAAATCCACCAGCACCGGCTTGTTGCTGGAGACGACGTCGTCCTGGAACGAGTCGTCGGTGACGGTAACGGTCGCGTGGTCGCTCATGGTTCTCCTTTTGATCAGTGAGGGTGAGGCTAGGCCTCGACGAGAGTCTGGGAATGGGCCGTTTCCGCAAGCCATCGCTCGGCGTCAATGGCTGCGGCACAACCACTTCCGGCGGCAGTGACGGCTTGGCGGTAGGTGCGGTCCACGAGGTCGCCTGCGGCGAAGACACCCTCCAACGAGGTGTAGGTGCTGCGGTCGCGAACCAGTACGTACCCGTCGGGGTCGACGTCGACGACATCGCGCACAAGTTCGCTACGGGGGTCATGGCCGACGGCGACGAACATCCCGGTGACCGGGAGTTGGGAGGACTCGCCGGTCGCGGTGTCCTCCAGCTTCAGTCCGGTCACCGAGTCGGTGCCCTCGACCCCGACGATCTTGGTGTTGGTCAGGACCTTGATCTTGGGGTCTGCATAGGCGCGCTCCAGCATGATCTTGGAGGCGCGGAATTCTTCGCGGCGGTGGATGAGCGTCACACTGCGGGCAAAGCGTGTGAGGAATGTCGCTTCTTCCATGGCGGAGTCTCCGCCGCCGATGACGGCGATGTCTTGGTCCTTGAAGAAGAAGCCGTCGCAGGTGGCACAGGAACTCACTCCCCGGCCGAGCAGGGTGTCCTCGCCGGGAACACCGAGGTACCGCGGTGCGGCGCCCATGGCCAGGATGACGGCCCGTGCGTGGTAAACCTCGTCACCGACGGTCACGGACTTCACAGGGCCCTGCAGGGACACCTCATCGACGTCCTCGGTCCGCAGATCGGCGCCGAAGCGAATGGCCTGTTCGCGCATCTGCTCCATGAGGTCCGGTCCCATGATGCCCTCGCGGAAGCCGGGGTAGTTCTCGACCTCAGTGGTGGTCATCAAGGCGCCGCCGAACTGGGTGCCCTCGAACACGATCGGTTTCAGCTGAGCGCGGGCCGCGTAGACCGCCGCGGTGTACCCAGCGGGTCCGGAGCCGATGATGATGAGCTCGTGGACATCCGATTCTGGAGTGGTCGCGGACATGCGGTTCCCTTCTGATCCGATCTGATTCCCTGATCCAACAGGGCCGTGCGAGTGATGAAACAACAGCCTAGAGCGGGATGTTCCGCACCGGGGCGGGCGGTGCGAGGTAGTAGGCCCTACCGGCCGGGTGCGGCGCCGATTCGGGTCTGCGCCACACGCTGGGGGTCGGACTGGCTGCATCCCGGGCGCACGGCCACGGCCAGTAGCTCGCCGGGGCGTTCGGCAGGCAGGACCATCAGCACGGCGGGACCGTCGACATCGAGAGTCTGTGCACCCAGTACGGGGGTGGAGGCCGAGAAGCCAAGTCCGGTGAGGCAGGACGCGCGGCGCGCGGCATCCTGTAGGTCCCCGAACGCGGGTGTGCGACCGACCAGTGCGGTGATCTCACTCCCGGATATCGGGAAGGGAGACTGCCCCAAAGCGCTTTGTGCGGGCAGTTCTGGTGCCACCGGAGCGGCCGTCTTGGGTGCGATCTGCTGAGACAACGAGGGTCCGGCCACAGCGGTGGTGGTCTGGGAGGCGCGGTGATTGTTCTGTGCGACCAGGGTGACGGCAACGGCGACGCAGGCGGCGGCGGCCAAGCCCGCGCCGGAGTAGGCGAGCCAGCGACGCTTTGCCGCCGGATGCCGGCGATGATCCAGTGGAACGGGCCCGGTGACCAGGTTGAGGCCGGCGTCAGCGGGGCGAGGGGCATTCGCAGCTACCGCGGGCAACGTGGACTTGGCGGACTCGGTGCGTAATGCGGCAACGATGTCGGCGACGACGGACTCCGGTACATCGGGTGCGGGACTTTCCATCCACGCCACCAGGTCGGTGCGCACACGGCCGAGGGCGGCCAGCGCCTGGCGTGCATCTGGATCGTGCTCTGCCCGTTGCCGAAGTACGTCGGCATCACCGGCGTCGTAGACGCCGGCGTGCAGGTCGGCCAAGACCTCTAGTGACAGCGGTACCTCGGCGAGGTTCACCTTGTCGAGGTTACCTTCGCCATCGGAGCCACCCGGCTGGTTGCTGACCATTTGTGTTCATTGTTCCCATATCCAGCTACCGACCGCCACGATCGTTGCCCAATTTGTAGGCGGATCGTGACACGGTGGCACACGGCTAGTAGTCGATGGTTTCCGGTTCGACGGAGCCGGCCTTGTCGAGATAGTGCAGGGCGACGGCCAGACGTGCGCGAGCACGCGCACAACGACTTTTCACCGTGCCTTCGGGTACACCGAGCAGCTCAGCGGCATCGGCGACCGAATATCCCTGCATATCGACTGCGATGACCGCCGCACGCTGTTCTGCGGGCAGCCGCAGCAGGGCCTTCTGGATGACGATTGAGGTGTCGACGTTGGTCGAGGGGTCCTCAACGGTGTACAGGTCCTCTTCGAGCTCGATCGGGCTGTGTGCTTTGTTGCGGCGTAGCCGATCCAGGCAGGCGTTCACGACGATGCGGTACAGCCAGCTGGTGACCGCGGCGTCATTGCGGAAGTTGGCAGCTCCGCGGTGCGCCGACAGCATCGCCTCCTGCAGCGCATCGGCGGCATCCTCGGGGGTGCGGCTGGTGGCGCGGGCGAGTCGGTAGAGCCTGCGATGGTGACGGCGGAACAGCTGTTCGAAGGCCGAGGGATCGCCGGCGACGTGGGCAGCCAACAGCTCGGCGTCCGAGTGTTGAGGAGTGGTGAGAACCCCCTGAACCATGCCCACACGCGCACAGTAATCAAAAATAGGGGGCGCCGTCGACCACACGATCGGCCCACAGCAAACTGTTATACAACTTTCAATTATCTGTAACAGTGATTCTCGTAACTGAACAACATGAACCGCAGTTCAACGACCTAATTGCAGGTTGCCATCGGGTTTCAACTACCACGAAAAATATAGACCGGGATTCGCGGATCGAATACCGAAAGGCGTTCGATAACTACTCGACTGTCAGACGATCGCCCAGCTAGGAAGCAGTCGACACGGTGATTTCGCCGATCTCCGCGTGGTGATCGCCGTTGGTGGAGCCCAGCTTGTTGATCCACACCAGCACATGAGAGACCTGAGAGCTGCTGGTGATGGGAATCGTGGTTTTGCCGGACTTCAGAGTGGTGGTAGCCGAGATCTCCTTGGTGTCGTTGAAGGAGGCCGGCGTGGAGGAGTCGGCGGAACGAATCTGCACCTGCGTTCCGACACTGTGCGATTCGATCGTGACGCTGCTCAGGGCGCTCGCCGACTGTAGATCGAGCAGCAGACCGACGCCGGGCTTGAAGAGCACGGGGAAGGGGTCGGCGTCGGTGTAGGTGTCGGTGGTCCATGACGTGGAGGAGTTGCCGTCGATCGCCAGACCCGCCTTGCCCGGTTGATCGGCGTCAGGGCCCGGGGGAAACACCGTCGCTTGCACGATCTTGGCGGGGCTACCGGGTGTGACGGCGCCGCCGTCCGAGGACTGGGTGGGTAGCCCGATGCCGATGTTGATCTTGTCCAGGGGGCCCACGTCCCCGAAGATCCGCGTCACCCAGACGCCCAGCGCGACGCATAGCGAGATGACCAGGACACCGACCACGCCGAGCCCGATCAGGAAGATCTTGCGGTGACGGGCCGCCTCCTCGGGATCCTCGTCGTCGAGGTCCTCGTAATCCTCGTCATCGTCCTCGGTGGACTCCGACGGCTCCCCGAAACCCTGGCGGCGGCCGATACCCAGCGCCTGCGTAGGTGCCGCTGCGGCAGGCTCGAGCATGGTGGTGTGATCGACGCTCGCGATGGCCGATTCCAGACCGTCGAGCAGTTCGGCCGCCGAACCGGGGTCATCGCTCAGCGCGCGCGAGGCGACATCGGAGATCTCGGTGGGCACCGTCGGCACGATGACGCGGGCCTCGACAGGCCGGCCGTCCGGAGCACGATTGGCGGCAGCCAACCCGCTCGGTTGACCCGTTTCTGCCAGCGGCCAACGGCGCGTGGTCAGTGCGTACAGGGCGGCACCGAGGCCGTGAACGTCCTCATCGGCGCTGGCCGAGGACAGCGTGGCCGGGAACGCGAGTACCGCGTCCCCGTCGATGCTGATACGCACGCGGTCCGGGTGGTCGATGCTCAGTGCCGATCCGGCCTCGAATGCCGCGTCGGCGGCCTCGGCAAGGGATCGGACGGCTCGACTGGCGCCGACGGCAGACGGCTCGGTGTCTGCGACCTCGCGCAGCGAACCGCCACGAACCCACTGTGCAACGACGATGCCGCCGCTTCCCTCGCGTACCGCATCCAACACCCGCGCCAGGCCCGGAGATTCAATCTTGCTGAGCCGCAGGGTATTCGACAGGATGTCCTGCACCTGATCGGAGCTGAACACGGTGCCGTCGATGATCGTCAGGGCCACCGGCCGGTTCAGTTCGATATCGGTGGCCTGCCAGAACTGCAACCCGTCCGGGCCACCGTGCGAAGTCAGCAGGCGATAGCGGCCGTCGGCGATGCGGGCACCGGGCATCACCGAGGTGGGAACAGGGCCCGTGGACGGGGACTGGGTGGAAACAGGCCGAGTCGATGACCCCGGGGTGTCGGTCACAGCCCTGCCCTTTCTCGTATCAGCACCGCCCCCGTGCGCTGGTTTGTTTGCGGTTGTCGAGTCGGCCGCACTGCTGCCGACGACTCGATCACCCGAATCAGGGTACGGCAGGGAAGGCGCGGCGGAGTTGCCCATGACCGAAGCGTGATCTTGGACGCCGACTCCGAGTCGACCGCCCAGACGACGCTGCAGCATGGAAACGACGCTCAGCGCCTCGGGCAGCTTGACCGCGACAGTGAGCGCGAAGGTCACGCCGAGCATGACGATGCCGAGAATGGCCAGGCGCAGAATCGAGCCCGGCCCGCCGCCGCGAACGGTGAGTAGGTCCAGGCCGAGACCGCGGTCGATGCCGAGACCGACGGCGGCCGCGGTCGCCGAGGCGGCGAGCGTGACCAGAACCGTGCGGGCCACCTCCGGACCGACGAGTGGTCCGCACGCGCGCCCCAGGCTCCTACGCAACAGCAGGTACCCGCAGACGGCGCCCGCGACCCAGCCGAGGCCGTTGGCGGTGCCGAGATAGCCGGCGACCAGGTTGGGGTCGTCGGTGAGGTGAGGCGCGATGACCGAGCCGATGATCTTCACCGCGGTGATCGCGATGACGATCCAGGTGGGGGTCCAGGCCTCCTGGCGGGCATAGAACACCCGAAGTTGCAGCAGCACAAGGGCATAGGGGATGAGCGTGAATGAGGACAGCGAGATCGAGAGCCCCAGGTAATGAGCGGACGCGAGGCCGAAATTCCCGTAGGCGAAGAGGGCCGGACCCATCGCGGGCCCGCCGACGGTCATCACCGCCACCACCGGGATCAGGACAGTCATCGTCAGGCGGGTTCCCAGAGACATATCGCCGAGCACCGCCCGGGTGTCCTCTGCGGCGGCGTTGCGGCTCAGCCGCGGCATGATGGCGGTCAGGATGGTCACGCCGACCACGCCGTACGGCAGCTGCAAGATCAGCCACGTCTGGTTGTAGATGATCGGGCCGGAATCGGCGGCGCCGGCGGCGATACGGTTCGCGATGACATACCCGAATTGGCTGATGGCCACATACGCGAACATGGCGGCGGCCATCCCGCCGAACTGTTTGAGCCGGTCGTCGATGCCCCACAACGGGCGCATCGGGATGTGCTGACGGCGGATCGCGGGAACCAGCACCAGGGCCTGGGTCACGACGCCGAGCGTGGTGCCGATACCCAACACGAGGAGCTTGGGATCGCTCATCCGCGTGGGGTTGAGGGTCAGCTCCCCGGGCATCAGCCAGTACAGGATCAGGGTGACGATCGCGACGATGTTGTTCCACACCGGTGCCCAGGCGGGCGGACCGAACACATTGCGGGTGTTGAGGGTTGCCATGAACACCGAAGACAGCCCGTAGAAGAAGATCTGTGGGAGAAGCAAATACGCCAGCGCGGTCGTCAGCGACGTGCTGACCTTCGGGTCACCGCCGAGCATCAGTGCGGCCAGCAGGGGTGCGGACAGCACCGACAGCACCGTGGTGAGCAATAGCAGGGTCGTGACGATCGTCAACAGCTTGCGGATGAATGCCTCACCGCCGTCGGCATCTTCGCGTTCTGCGCGGGTGAGCACCGGGATGAAGATGGCGGTGAAGGTGGCCTCCAGGACCAACGCGGCGATGATGTTGGGCAGTTGGTTGGCGGTCGAGAACGCGCTCGCGGAGGCGGCGCCGAGTGCCGCGGTGATCAGCAGCAGTTTGATGAAGCCGGTGATCCGGCTGACCAGGGTGGCCACCGCCATCGAACCGGAATGCCCGATGACGGCCGCGTCGGACAGTTCCTCGATCGTGTCGTCGGATTCGGGATCGGGTAACGGATCCAGCGGCTCTCTCACGGCTGCCATGCTTCGTCCTCGCGGTCTAGATCCGCGCGATCGGGTTGGCCGCGGAACCGGTGCCACAGGCGCCGACCCGTCAGCGCGAAGAGAACGGTAGCGGCGCTGATGGTGATGAAGAACAGGGGCTTGCCGTACGCGTTGGAGTGCACCGAAAGGCGCACCGGGTCGCCCAGCGGCAGACCGTCGGGCGTGTGCAGCGTGACGTCCACCGCCATGCGCTGAGACACGTTGACCTCCACGGGCACCTTCACCGGCAGGAATCCGGGTGGAATCTCTTGTACGCCAACATCCGTCGCGCTCATGCCAGCGGGTGTCTCGACGCGCAGGGTTACCCGGATCGGCACCGGAAGCTCGTTGCGCAGCACCAGCGGTAGCGGGCTGTGCTCGGTGGCCAGTGTGTAGGAGCCGCCCGGATTGACGACGGTGACGGCGTTGAACAGATCGCCGACCGTGCGGCGAATGGCGGCAAGCCGTTCCCGCGCGGAGTCGTCGCGTGCATCCTGCGGAACGCTTTGGCTCACCGCGCGTAGCGCATCCTGGCGCAGCGGATTGGTGTACTGCGCACCGGTGAGTCCGGTGCGGGCATCCACGGTCAGTGCCGCCGTGAGACCCCAGAGCCGACGGATTTCATCGCCCAGTCCCTGTGAGACCCAGTCGTCCACGGCCCCGGCGGGGTCCACGCCGTACGTGGCGTCGACGGGATTGGCCTGGGCGCCGGCCCGGGCCTCACCGATGACGGTCGGCAGCGGTCGCGGTATCGCGAGTCCGGCATGCAACAGGGTGGAGGTGGCGGACAGGATCGAGCGCGCCTCGCCATCGGACAGATCCCAGGTTGTCTCCGGCAGCAGAATCGTCTGGCGGGGAGTCTGTGCCGGGTTCAGCGCTTGCCAGGCCATCGCCCCGAGGGCGTCCTGCATCCGCGCCACACGTGAATCATGTTGTAGTGCAAAGCGAAGCGATGAGGGCACGTAGTCGGGGGTGGCGGGTGTGCGGCCGATGGCGCTCAGCGCGGCGCCCACCGACGGATCGAATGGTGCCGCGACCACGGTGTCGGACACACGACGTGGGTTGAAATCGGGCAGAGTCTCCTGACCTGACGGCAAGGGGGACACCGCGACCGTTGGCCCCTGTGCGGTGAGGAGGTCGATCCCGGCGTTCGAGAGGTGGCCATCGCCCAGCAGAGTGGCCCCGCGCAGGCTGTTGGTTCCCAAAATCTGGTCGAGCACATCGGCGGCGCCGGTGGTGGCTTGGTGAGAAAGACCGTCGTCGGCCATCTGCGCGACCGCGTCGAGATCGGCCTGTGCGTAGGGCAGCGGCGTAACGCACATGTGCCGTGCCATGGCGCGCAGCCGATCGAGCCACGCCAGGGCGAGTCCCTGCCCGGTGCCGGGATGAACCGGACCGGCGGGGTCGGCGGAGTCGTCGAGGACCTGGTAGCCCAGGGTCATCTCGTTGACCGTCACGAGCAGATCGGGGTCGACCGCTACGCAGACCGTCCGGCCCAGGTCCCCCTTCGGGTCGACGGCGGCGTCGGTCGCGAATTCCAGGGCGCCCAGCAGGGCGTCCAGCCGGCCTCCGGGGGAAAGGGAGCGTTCCAGTTGGTCGTCGAGCAGGCGTACGGGTGTCGGTCCACCGGGCTGGCCGGGGGCCAGCCGCGGACGATCGGCCAGGGGCCACAGCAGCGTCAGACCCACCGGGCGAGAGGTGTCGGGAGCGATCTCGGGCTCGGAGGCGGCACCGGTGGGTGGGGGCACCCCGAGAACCGGGAGCAGGAAGCGGGCGTCGTCGAGCCGGGCGGCGGCGCCGTAGTCGGGGGTGCCGTTGACGTTCACCAGGGCCGGATAGACCCCGGGTGTCTCGATGTTCCAGTTCGGCCCGGTACCTCCGCGCAGCGGGAAGGCGAGCGTGAAGGGGCGCTGCTGTCCCTGTTCCAGGGTGCCTGCGACGGTGACGAACTCGCCGACGGGCCGGTACTGATCGTGGCGGCCGTGCAGATTGGCGCGCAGGTCGGCGCTGGCGGTAACCGCGTCGGCCCGTTCCAGCCGGACCACCACGTCGGTGACCGGGCGATCACCGACATTGGCCACGGTGCCCCGCACGGTCACCGTCGAGTCGACAGTGGTGACGGTTTGGGGGCTCACCTCGTCGATGAGGACCTTGAGGAACTGACCGTCGCGGTACGCGTGGGCCTGCGGTGTCGACCAGGGCGCGCCCAGCAGGACAAGCGCGAGGACGGCAAGGACTGCCGCCACACGCGTCGCGCTGCGATGCGTGAGTCGGGTCATTGCTGTGGACCACGCCCGGTTCGACGGCCCGGAGTCCTATGCGTGCTGGAGTGCGTTTGGGGGCGTCGTCGTGGCGCGGAGGGGGGCAACGGCGGCAGCGATTCGGGTCCGCCGGAGTGCAGCTTGTCGATCAGATCGCCGGCCACCTCGGCAAGGCGGCGTTCGTCGGCGTATGCCAGGCGGGTGGGCAGCTCGCCGAGCGGTACCCAGGCGACCTCGGTGACCTCGACGTCGTCGTCGGAGAGCTCGCCGCCCAGAGAGCGCATCAGGTAGTGGTGCACGGTCTTGTGTACGCGCCGGCCCTCGGTGACGAACCAGTAGTCGATGCTGCCGAGTGCGGCGAGAACACTGCCCCGGATACCGGTTTCCTCGGCCACTTCGCGGATCGCGGTCTGCTCGGCGGTCTCGCCCTGTTCGATGTGGCCCTTGGGCAGTGACCACAGCATGCGGCCGCGCCGATCGGTACGCCCGATGAGGGCGGCCACCTGACCGTCCTTGGGGCCGTCGATTCCTGCGATGACCAGGCCACCGGCCGAGGTTTCACGCACCGTCCGCAAGGACGCTGCGGCGGCTCGGCCCTTTGTGCGTCCGCGTCCTTTGCCGGTAGCGCCGTTAGCTGCGTTTGTCGGGTGGGGACCGCCGGCGGCGGGGGAGGCCGTCGGAGTGCCGGCGCTTTGCGCCCGGCCCTGTGCGCGACCCTGCGTTCGGTTGCGCCGACCGCGGCGCGAGCCTCTGCCGCGCGCTGAGCCACCGCTGGAGTCTCTTCGCGCAAGCGGCTCATCGGCGGGCTCGTCCGACGACCCACCCGTGCGGGAACCGCCGGAGGAGTCAGACACCCATGTGATAGTAGTTCCCGCTACTGAGAGCTCTTGCGATACGCGCCGGTAGGCTGTCCCGACGTGCCCGAATCGATACCGACCGCCGAGCTGTTGGCCACCGCCGCGGTGACCCTGAACCGGCACAAGAAGATGCTCTCGGAGCTGGGTGCGCTCTTCGATTCCGCGGGCTTCACCCTGTATTTGGTGGGGGGCAGCGTTCGTGATGCCGCCCTGGGCAAGTTGGGCACCGATCTGGATTTCACCACCGATGCCCGCCCGGCGCAGGTGCAGGAGTTGGTCACGGGATGGGCCGAGGCCATCTGGGACACCGGCATCGCCTTCGGCACCATCGGGGTGGCGCGCAAGGGGCAGCGGGTGGAGATCACCACCTTCCGCAGTGACAGCTATGACCAGCAGTCACGCAACCCCGAGGTGGTGTTCGGCGACAGCCTCGAGGGCGATCTGGTGCGCCGGGACTTCACGGTGAACGCGATGGCAGTCAAGATCGGACCGGAAGGACCCGGGGAGTTCTGCGACCCGTTGAATGGGCTGGAGGCCCTGCGCACCGGGGTGCTGGATACCCCGTCGGCCCCGGAGATCTCGTTCGGTGACGACCCGCTGCGCATGCTGCGGGCCGCGCGCTTCGTCTCGCAACTCGGCTTCACGGTGGCACCGCGCGTGCTGGAGGCGTTGCATGCGATGGCGGGGCAGCTGGGGCGGATCACCGCCGAGCGGGTGCAGGCCGAGCTGGACAAGCTGATCGTGGGCGCACATCCGGTCGCCGGGATCGACCTGCTGGTGGACAGCGGCCTGGGCGCGGTGGTGCTGCCGGAGGTCGGTGAGATGCGGCTGACCATCGATGAGCACCATCAGCACAAGGACGTCTACCGTCACTCGCTGACCGTGTTGGAGCAGGCGGTGGATCTCGAAGACGAGGGTCCCGATCTGGTGCTGCGTTGGGCGGCGCTGCTGCACGACATCGGCAAGCCGGCCACTCGCCGGCACGAGGACGGCGGCGGGGTGAGCTTTCACCACCACGAGGTGGTCGGCGCCAAGATGGTGCGCAAGCGGATGCGGGCACTGAAGTACTCCAAGCAGATGGTCGACGACGTGTCGCAGCTGGTGTACCTGCATCTGCGATTCCACGGATATGGCGATGGCACCTGGACCGATTCCGCCGTGCGCCGCTACGTCACCGACGCCGGTCCGCTGTTGCCGCGACTGCACAAGCTGGTGCGTGCGGACTGCACGACCCGCAACAAGCGGCGCGCGGCGCGGTTGCAGGCCAATTACGATGGGCTCGAGGAACGCATTGCCGAGCTCGCGGCCAAGGAGGATCTGGCGCGGGTACGGCCCGATCTCGACGGCAACGCGATCATGGAGCTGCTGGGAGTCCCGGCCGGCCCGATCGTGGGGGAGGCGTGGCGGTTCCTGAAGGAGCTCCGGCTGGAGCGGGGCCCGCTCGATCACGACGCGGCGGTCGAGGCACTGCGGCAATGGTGGGCGGAGCGTTCCTGATCGGGCTCAGCCGAGCATGTCGTAGCCGAGCTTGCCCACCATCACCACGACGACCACCAGCAGCACCACGCGGACAAACCCGGCGCCGCGACCCAGCGCCATATGCGCGCCGATCTGGGCGCCGATGATGTTCGCGACGCCCAGTGCCAGTCCGAGCAGCCACAACACGTGACCCTGCGAGGCGAAGACGATGAGCGCCCCGACGTTGGTTCCGGAGTTGAGCACCTTGGCGGTGGCCGAGCTTTCCAGGAAGGTCATCCCCGCCGCGGCGGTCAGGGCGATGATCATGAAAGTCCCGGTACCCGGGCCCATGATGCCGTCGTAGAACGCGATCAGGACGGCGGCGATCGCCAGCGCCGTCAGGGTGGCGGTCCTGGTGCGCATGGTCCCGGCTGTCGCGGTCCCGAACTGCGGTCGGGTGGCGACGAACACCCCCACGGTCACGAGCAGAATCAGAACCACGGGTTTGAACACGGACACCGGCAGCCGCGAGGCGGTGTAGGCACCCGCACTGGCGAAGGCTGCCGCAGTGACAAAGGCTCCCAGCAGTGCGCGCCAGTTCAGCGGGGTTTTCGGGAGAAGCCTGATGGCGGCGGATGCGGTGCCCGACAGCGCCGCCAGCTTGTTGGTCCCCAGCGCGGTCGCCGGAGCCATCCCCGGGAAGACGAGCAGGAGCACCGGGATGAGGATCAACCCCCCGCCACCGACCACCGCGTCGACCCAGCCGGCGGCGGACGCGGCGGCCAGGAGCAACGTGAGGGTAGGGGCATCCACGGGGTCAGAGACTACGGAGCGGAACCGAATCGCCGCGGATCCCCTCCTACGTATGTGAACCGATATCAGCGCACGTTCTGTCCGCGTGGTTATCCACATGCCACAGAACGGCGGAACGGCCGACGCCGCCGGGGCCTCGTATCGGGTATGGACTACTGCTTCGGTGCGGGTGACGGCATCGTCACCGCGTGGGATGCACCGCCCAATGCGGACCTGGACGGCGACGGTGTGCTCGATGCGGTGCGGCTGGATTTCGACGGCGACGGATTGTTCGACGACGTGATGTGGGACTCCGACGGGGACGGATCTGCGGACCACAGCGTGCTCGACGTGGACAACGATGGCAGGCCCGAGACATACTTCACCGATGATGGCTTGGGCACGTGGGCGTTTCACGTGGAACGAAGCGGATCGATCAGCTGGTTCGGGCTAGACGGGGTCGAACATCCCGGTGGCACAGCCGATATCGACGGGGACGGAAAGCCCGATCAGCTGCTCGATATCGACAACGACGGCGATGCCGAAAGGGCCTTCCGCACCACCGATTCCGGGGTCTCCGTGTATGCCGATACCACCGGCGACGGGCGTTGGGACGTGGAAGTCACCGATGCCAACGCAGACGGGATCGCCGACACGTCTCGCCCGCTCGCACCGCCGCGGCCGTCAACGGAGAACGTGGTCGAAGGCCCGTCTTAGGGCCGCCGACCACGCGACGGTGGGATCGGACTCGTCGGCAACCCAGGCGGGATGATCGATGCTGAGTCGTCCGTCACAGGTGGTGATGAAGAAGCTCGGTGGAAGTGTCGTGGCGCGCAACCCGATGTGCCGACCGCGGACGGTGGCGCGGAAGTCGTGTATGCGCGCTCTGTGGGGCAAACGCAGCACAGGTATCCGACCCCAGTTCGTGACCATCAGTGGGTTCTCGGTGGGCTGTTGCTGTAGCCGCGGTTGGCGCAGAAATGCTTGGTGCACAGTCTGACCCATGAGGCCACTGCCCAGAGATTCCAGTACGGCACAGGCCAGGCGCAGCGGGTCATCATCGGGTCCTACAGCCAGAATGGCGGTGTCGGCTCCTTGGATCACCGTGCCTTGCGTCGCGGTGATGGGTGCGACTGTTCGCGTGCGTAGGTTCACCGATGATGTCAGGCCGAAAGTGACCGGGCCTTGCGACCGTGAAAGCGCATGAGCGGCCAGCAGAATCGCGGCACACGCGAGTCCGTGCACGGTGAGGGACGCCGCGCGGGCCGTGTCGACCAACTTCGTGGTCTGCTCGCGCCCGAGCCGGGTGCGCCCGTGCCGAACCACGACCGTCGTGTCGGCCGCCGTCTCTGCGCGCGGCGCCGGGGGTGCGCCGGCCTCGGGTATGACGTATCCGCGGTCGGCAAGGAACTGTTCCAGCGAGAGGGCGAGTGGATGCGAGCGGACGGTCCCGACCGATCCCGTCTCGACCACGCGGGTATAGAACGCACACAACACTTCCAGATAGCGCAGCCCGGCGACCGCGTCGGCGACGCTGTGGTGGATCAGCAGCGTTAACCGAAAGTCGTTGCCGGCCTGTGCCACGTCGATGGCACAGACCGCGTCGGGGTCGGCGATGGTGAACCCTGTCCGGGGTAGAGCGGTGGATGTACCTATCTGTAGTGCGGGCGGGCGCGCAGCGTGGTGCAGCACGTACCCGTGCTCGGCAGGCACGACCTGCGCACACAGCACCGGGTAGCTCGCCAACAGCGCGCGGAAAGCTGTTGTCAGAGCATCAATTTTGAGAGTGCCGGTGCCGAACGCCGAGTACGCCACAGTGCTTCGGTTACCCGCGAACATCGCCTCCGAGGGATAGAGCGCGCGGCTGAATGCCGAAGCATTCACCCCCGGCCGGCGCCGGGCGGGCCTGCGAAGGCCTGGGCGATCGAGAGCCATCTCTCGGCGTCCTCACCGCTGGCCCGCAGATCGAGTTCGGCGCGGGGTCGGCGTTGGGTCACCAGGTAGCAGAAGTCCAGGGCCGATCCGGTGACACGCTGGGCGGCCTCTTCGGGACCCCAGGTCCAGGTATCGCCGTCGGGGCCGGTCAGCTCGACTCGGAACGGTTCGGTGGGAGCCGGCAGCGAATGCACCGAGAAGGCAAAGTCCCGGGTTCGAACACCAAGGTGGGCAATCGATTTGATGCGTGCGGTAGGAGCGAGCGGCACGCCGAGCGTATCGGCGACGTCGAGACCGTGCGCCCAGGTTTCCATCAAACGTGCGGTGCCCATGGACGCCGCGCTCATGGGTGGGCCGTACCAGGGAATCTTGACACCGTCCGGCACGGCGCGCAGCGCCGCGTGTAGCTGGTTGCGGGTGCTGCGCCATCGGATGAGTAGGTCGGCCGGCGGGATTTGGGCGGTTTCTTCGGCCGCCTTGTCCACGAACCCGAGTGGATCGGCCATGGCCTTGGGCAGCTCTTCGGCGAAGCCCCCGGGGTCGGTGACTGCCAGCAGGGACTGCGCATCGGTCCAGTGCAGATGCGCTATCTGGTGAGCGACAGTCCAGCCCGCCGCGGGCGTATCCCGGGCCCAGCCCTGCTCGGGTAGCGAAGCCACCAGGGCGTCCAGTTCATCGCTTTCGGCGCGGAGGTCGTCGATGACTGCGTCAGCGGTCGAGGTCACGGGCTTGTCCTTCCGGGTCGGGCTGGGATCCAGAGTCGGGCTGGGTGGGCAGGGATCCAGTGTTGGGCGGGTTGGGCCAGAGGGTCCGGGTCATGTGCACGATCAACCCGATCAAGTAGATCACCGCGCCGGAGAAGGCCAGCCAGTGCGCATGCGTGATGAAGGCGGCACCCACACTCATCGCACCGGTGAACGTGACCCAGAACAGCGAGTCCTGCACGGCGAAGACGTGTCCGCGCAGGGCGTCGTCGACGTCTGTTTGCATGCCGACATCGGCGCACAGCTTGATCACCTGCCCGGCCATGCCGAGGCCGAACGCCGCGGTCAGCAGAATCGGGATGAATAGGCCCGAGGCGAGCAGCTGCAGGACGACCGCACCTCCGAGCGCCATGCCGAGGGTGCGTCCGCGGCCGAACCGCCGCAGTAGTGCCGGGGTGGACACCGTTCCCAGGAACGAACCGATGCCGGTGCACGCCAGGAACAATGCCGCGGCACCTATTCCGGCGAAGATCGACTCGTTGTTGCGGACCAGGACCAGCACCAGCAAGGTGTTGAGGCCGAACACCATGCGGTGGGCGGCCAATCCGATGAGCGCGTCGAACACCGACGGCGTGTTGACGATGGTGCGCGCACCGTGCAGCCATCCGGTGGCGACGGCGTAGAAGGCCGAGCCGTGTATGGCCCGCACGGTGTCGTCAGGGCCCAGTCGGTCCCCGGGAAATCCGGAGGCAACCCACGCGGCTGCCGTTGTCGGCACGATCACCAGGAAAATGACTGTGGCAGAACCCAAGTCCCCGGCACCGAAGACAGCGCGGAGCATCAGCATGAAGTTGGCGCCCACGAAGGTGGCGGTGGCGCCGACGGCGGTGGCCACCGAGTTCATGGTGGCCACCTGATCGCGCGGCACCACATGGGGGAGGGCCGCCGACAAGCCCGAGGTCACGAATCGGGTGACGCCGTTGACGATCAGCGCGCCGAGTAGCAGCACCACGTCGTCGGCGCTGAAGGCCAGTTCGATCCCGACCAGGGCCACCAGCAATACCCGGATCAGGTTGGCGCAGATCAGGACGGCACGGCGGTCCCAGCGGTCCAGCAGCGCGCCCGCGAAGGGGCCGATTGCCGAGTAGGGCAGGAACAGCACCGCGAACGCGCCGGCGATGGCCCAGGGTTCGGCCTCACGCTCGGGGTTGAACAGCAGCGCACCGGCCAGTCCGGCCTGAAAGAGGCCGTCGCTGAACTGCGTCAGTAGCCGTACCCACACCAACCGCCCGAAGTCGGGCAGATCGTGGATGGCGCGCCACAGGCTCAGCGGCGAGTGGCGCGCGGTCATGTGTGAGTCGCTTTCGTGTGTCGAGATCGGGCTACGGGTTCAACGGAGCGTTTAACGCCCACACTACAAATGTGTAGCGGTTGGCCGAGCACAAGTCATGAAACGGCAAACGGTGTCATGATGATGAGGTGGCGCACGGGGACGAGCCCGAAGAGGGCGAGGCATATGGCGAGGGTTATATGGCGCCGCCCGCACACCGTTTGCGGGCGGGCACCCTGTTGGTCGCCAACACCAACCTCTTCGAACCGACGTTTCGGCGCAGCGTGATCTTCATCGTCGAGCACAACGACGGTGGCACGTTGGGTGTGGTGCTGAACCGGCCCAGCGAGACCGCGGTCTACAACGTGTTGCCGCAGTGGGCCAAGCTGGTAGGCAAGCCGAAGACGATGTTCATCGGCGGCCCGGTCAAGCGGGACGCGGCGCTGTGTCTGGCCACGTTGCGGGCCGGGGCCAGCATCGAAGGCGTGAAGGGTCTGCGCCATGTTGCGGGCCGTATGGCGATGGTCGATCTGGATGCCGAACCCGAGGACATCGCGCCGCTGGTGGAGGGCGTGCGGGTTTTCGCCGGCTACTCGGGGTGGACCATCGGTCAGCTGGAGGGCGAGGTGGAGCGCGACGACTGGATCGTGTTGTCGGCGCTGCCTTCCGATGTGCTGACCGACGCACACGATGACCTGTGGGCCAAGGTGCTGCGGCGTCAGCCGTTGCCGTTGTCCTTGTTGGCGACGCACCCCATCGACGTCAGCCGCAACTAGATCTATAGATCGTCGCCCACCGACGGATCGGTGGGGATGACGGCACGGCAGAAGTCCTCACCGAATGGGGTCAGGTGGATGCTGCGGCGAACGGTCTTGTGCGCGCGGCCTGCGCGCCGGCATGCCGCGACAACGTCGGGCTGTACCTCTAGCACCTGATAGCGCTCGGCCGCAACAGATTCCGGTGACGCACGGACCAAACCGAGACGCACCAGGTTGTTGGTGTAGGCGTTGTTGCGGTCGATGTAGCGGCATCCGGATCGTTCCGCGACCATGGACAAACCCTCGGCGATCATCTCCGAGCCCACGTCGAACGGGCGGCTGGTGCGCACGTCCACCACCGGTTGCGCTCCGTGCGCGGCCAGGAACCGCAGGATGCGGGCCTCGTCGGGCGCCAGCTGGTTGATGATCCGGGCATAGGCGGGATGGGTGTCCTCGACGTCGGTGACATCGGCCGAACGCCGCAGCAATTCGGCTCCGCGGCGGCGCAATTCATCGCAGTCGGGGGTGGCCGACTCGGTGATGTCGATGGTCACCCGGGACGGGGCCGGCCTTTGCGGCTTGGCGAGGGTGATTCCGCCGGAAGACTCACTGGGCAGCTGCAGCGCGTCGCGCACGGCGCCCAGGACGTGCTCGGTCGCCGAGAGGGCGATGTCGGTGGCAGAGCGCCCCGCCCGGATGTCGTCGATGATCTTGGTGCCCGTCGTGGTGGCGATATCGGCCGACCACTTCACGCCGCGCCACCAGGTTTTCGCGGCCAGCATGGCGACCCCTTGGACCACGCGATCGGGCCGGAGCTCACGATTGTTGTGCGCGGGGACGGGCGTGTTATCGGTCATCGGGCATCATCTTGTCAGGTCGATTACGGGCATGTGTCAGCCCGCTGGCGGGAAGATGAGTAGGTGGGCCAGGCCGCCGGCCGCGCCCAGGACGGCGCCGTGTACGAACAGCAACCATTCGTCCTGTTTGACGGCCGAGCGCAGCAATTCGTTGAAGTCATCCAGCGAGAGCTTGTGCATCTGGGTCGAGACGAAGGCGCCGATCTTGCCCTGACGTTGCTTGTTGAACTCCGGATCGGAAAACGCAAGGGGCGCAAAGCCGGTTGCCTCGATGGTTACCGATTCGGTGATCTGGTCGTATTGGCGCCGTCCGACCGCTACGCGAATCGCGCGGCGCGCGGGGCCGAGTGCTTGCTCCAGTGCGGGCCGGATGCCATCGGCGAGCATCTGGCGGGTGCGGTCCGACCGCGGCCCGTTGAGCATCTCGTTACCGATGTTCTCCAGCGTGATGACGTTCTCGGAGATGGTGCGCGCGTACTCCTCTGAGATTTCCGACTTGCGTTTGATGAAAAGGCCCTGACGCCACGGCACCCATTTGTTGGGGTGGACCGGTTCGAAAATCATGGTGATGCCGAGATAGTTGACGATGTACCCGATGATCACGCCGCCCAGCGGCAGCACGATCCACGGCGTCCACCAGTGATGAGGAAGGGAGTGCAGGATCGCCACGAGGACGAAGCCCATCGGATAGCCGAAGTAGAACCCGAAGTTCTGCATGAACTGCAGCTCTTTGTGCCCCATGGTGCGGAATATGTCGTTGAGCAGCTTGGGATGTGCGGTGAGATACCGGATGATCATCAGCTTGGCATCGACGAGTTGCTCGATGTTCTCGCCGATCTGATCGGTCATGTTCTTGACGATCTGTGGCAGCTGGTTTTCGATGCGCTTGAACATCATCTCCCGCAGGGCCGGCGGCAGGTTGTGCCACAGCTGCGGGTCCTCGCGCTCCATGATCTTGGTGATGACGCTGCGGATCTCTGACTTGGCAATCAGAGCAAGGTGATTGGCGATGAGGTCCGGCTCGAGCTGCTCGTAGAAATCCGAGATGCTGCCGAGTTTGGCGAGGCTCTTGTCGACGGCGATGCTGGCCATCTTCTCGGCGCGCGAGGGCACGATGCCCTGCCACCCGAAGCGTCCGTCCGAGGTGATGGCCGGGATCACCTGCACACGCCGGGGTAGGAACGCATACAGCGTGCGTAGTCCGGGTATACGCCAGCCGTAGAAACGCAAGGGTGCGAACAGCATCAGCACGCCGGTCCAGTTGGTGATGTACCCGATGATGCCGGTGAACAAGGGGATGGTGAGCAGATCCACGACCAGTTGGTCATCGCGATAGATGTATGCGGCGATGCCGGAAGCGACAGCGAGAACACCAACGAGGATGAACTTCACCATCTGCTTGGTGTCTTTCACGGCTCCCTTTCTGACCACCGCCGACGGTCTTCCCGCAAGAGGCTCATCCCACCCGTCTACGAGTGCCCGGAAACATCACACCAAAAAAGGGGCCGACGTGGGCGAATACGCTCACATTCGGATGAGGTAGCAACCGACGTGTCTAAAGATTGGACACGTCAGGGCCGCGCGCACACGGACGAGCCACCGCGGCCGGCGCTGGGACATCCCCCGCAGGAACTGCCGCAGCCGCCCGCGGACGACATCTGTTGCGCGGCGGTGGTGTACTGCGCGACCTGCCACGCCGCCGCGCCCACCGTCACCACGGCGGCGATGCCGCAGACCACCAGCCCCACCAAACCGATTGCGGTGGAGCCGAATAGCGCAGCCAGGGCGCCTGCCGCCAGGATGATCGCGGCCGCGGACTGGGCGGGTGCGAGCATCCGTTGGGGGCTACCGTGCGGAGCCCGTAGGAATGCCGCCGCCGCCAACGCGGCCAGCAGCCCGGCGAGGGCGACGGTCACGACGGCGGCGATCAACACCCACTCAGTTTAAGCGGGGTCTGCGGCTGGTTATGCCGCGGGCGGCGCCGGTGGCACCAGCGCAGGCAGCGTGGGCAAGGGCGGCAGGCCCGGGACGGCCGGTGCCGGCGAAGCCGGCGCGTTGGGGTCCGCAGGCGCGGGAACGCCGGGAGCAGGCGTGACGGGCGCGGCGGGCAGGGCGTCCGGATCGGCGAGCGCGTTGGGGTCGGCGACCGGCGCGGTGACCGGAGCGCCATCTCCGAAGCGCAGTCCGTTGACGATCAGGTCCGTGGCGGGCGCCTCGGCGATGGCGTTGCCGACGGTGGTCGTCACGGCGAGCTGGACCAGGAAACGGTCCTTGCCCTGCGTGATGATCACGGCACGGCGAGAGGTGTTGAGGGTCTCGCCGTCCTGCCGGAAGGTGCCCTCCACGATCGAGGACGGGAAACCCTGATACATGACGAGCGAGGCATCGGTCGGCTGCCAGCCCTGCAGCGCCTTGACCTCGACGGGACCGTGCGAGACGGCCTCGTTGGTGTCGAACTCACCGACCAGCTTGCTCATCGTGACCTGCGCGTTGGACTGGTACAGCCCGGTGCCGTTGGCCTTGCTGACGATCACTTGGTACGCGTTGGGAACGTTGGGATCCGGGACGTTGGCCCAGTTGTTGGGTATCGGGATGCTGACGCGCGGCGCGCCGTGGCTGTTCTTGGTCAGCGGTTCCACCTTGACGTTCTTGGAGGCGAAGAACTCTGCCAAGGTGCCGTCGGTGGCGGGTGCCACTCCGGTGATCGGCGTCGACGGCTGCAGAGGATTCGTCGACGTGGCGGGCGCGGCGGCGGGTGCGGCCGCGGCATTCGGGGTGGCGGGAGCGGCGGGTGCCGTCGCCGGGGGGAGAGGCGCCGAGGTGGCAGCGTTCGGGGTGGCCACCGGTGCCGGGGGCACGGGTACCGGCTGCGGGTCCGCCACCGCGATGGCGGCAGTTCCGGCGAGCAGTGCCGCGACGGAAGCCGTTGCCGCCGCGAATCTGACTGAATACCGTATGGTCGTCACCTTCTCTGTCCTTCCGGCTCTGTCCAATGCGTCATATGAGTTGTGGACGACACCCGTGAGCGCGGACGCACCGACGGCGATGTCGGCGGGCGGCTCTCGGATGTGGCGGTCCCGAAGTTAATAAGCGCAGCTGAGAAACCACCCCGGACACCCCCGGAAGTGGCCGGATTGTGACCAGAGTGATTAACTCTCGTCGCCAAACCGGCGATTTCTGTTCGCTGACCAGCCACCTTTACCCTTGAACGGTGACCGAACCCCAGCAGGACGCCCCCGATACCCCCGAGCACCGCTACACCGCACAGCTCGCCGGGCAGATCGAGCGCCGCTGGCAGGAGACCTGGGCCGACCGTGGAACGTTCCACGTTCCGAACCCGGTGGGCTCGCTCGCACCGACGGACGGCGCCCCGATTCCCACGGACAAGATGTTCGTTCAGGACATGTTCCCGTACCCCTCGGGCGACGGCCTGCACGTGGGGCACCCGCTCGGCTACATCGCCACGGACGTCTACGCCCGGTTCCACCGGATGCGCGGTGCCAACGTGCTGCACGCGCTGGGGTTCGACGCGTTCGGACTGCCAGCCGAGCAGTACGCGGTGCAGACCGGTACCCACCCGCGAGTGCGCACCGAGGCCAACATCGTCAACTACAAACGGCAACTGGGGCGGCTGGGTCTGGGACACGACTCGCGCCGCAGTTTCGCCACCACGGACGTGGACTTCTACAAGTGGACGCAGTGGATCTTTCTGCAGATCTACAACGCCTGGTACGACGATCAGGCGGGCCGCGCGCGGCCGATCGCGGAGCTGATCGCCGAATTCGAGTCCGGTGTCCGTACACCCGCGGACGGCAGGGTGTGGGCCGAGCTGGGCGCCGGCCAGCGCGCTGATCTAGTTGATACGTATCGCCTTGTCTACCAATCTGATTCGTTGGTCAACTGGTGCCCGGGCCTGGGTACCGTGCTGGCCAATGAAGAGGTCACGGCCGACGGACGCAGTGAGCGTGGCAACTTTCCGGTGTTCCGTAAGCGCTTGCGGCAGTGGATGATGCGGATCACCGCGTACGCCGACAGGCTGATCGACGACCTGGATGTGCTGGACTGGCCGGAGAAGGTCAAGACCATCCAGCGCAACTGGATCGGCCGTTCGCAGGGCGCCTCGGTGTTGTTCGACGCCGCGGGAGTGGGCGACGTGGAGGTGTTCACCACTCGCCCGGACACCCTCTTCGGCGCCACCTACATGGTGCTGGCGCCGGAGCATCCGCTGGTCGACGCCCTGGTCACGGATGTCTGGCCGCAGGGAACCGACGCCCGGTGGACCGGCGGCCAGGACTCTCCGCGGGTGGCGGTCGCACAGTACCGTCGCTCCATTGCGGCCAAGAGCGACCTGGAACGTCAAGAGAACAAGGAAAAGACGGGTGTGTTCACCGGTGCCTACGCCACCAATCCGGTGAGCGGAAACCCGGTGCCGATCTTCATCGCGGACTACGTGCTGTCGGGCTACGGCACGGGTGCCATCATGGCGGTACCGGGCCATGACCAGCGCGACTGGGACTTCGCGAATGCCTTCGGGCTGCCGGTGCGGGAAGTGATCTCCGGCGGCGATGTCACCGAGGCCGCCTATACCGGTGACGGCGCGCTGGTGAACTCCGACTACCTGGACGGATTGGACGTCGACGCCGCCAAGGTCGAGGTGACGCGTCGGCTGGTGCAGGACGGAAGAGGCGAATCGCGCATCGAATACAAGCTGCGCGATTGGCTCTTTGCGCGGCAGAGGTATTGGGGCGAGCCCTTCCCGATCGTTTACGACGAGGACGGGCGTCCGCACACACTGGGTGAGGATCTGTTGCCGGTGGAGCTGCCCGAGGTTGAGGACTACGCGCCGGTGTCCTTCGATCCCGATGACGCGTCGTCGGAGCCGTCTCCTCCGTTGTTGAAGGCCACCGACTGGGTCAACGTCGAGCTGGACCTGGGGGACGGGCTCAAGCACTACACGCGTGACACCAACGTGATGCCGCAGTGGGCTGGCAGCTCGTGGTACGAGCTGCGATACGCCGACCCGGATAACTCGGAAGCGTTCTGCGACAAGGAGAACGAGGCCTACTGGCTGGGCCCGCGCCCGTCCGAACACGGTCCGGACGATCCCGGCGGCGTCGACCTGTACGTCGGTGGCATGGAGCACGCGGTGCTGCACCTGCTGTACTCGCGGTTCTGGCACAAGGTGCTCTACGACCTGGGGCACGTCAGCTCCCGCGAGCCGTACCGGCGGCTGCTGAACCAGGGTTATATCCAGGCCCACGCCTATACGGACGCGCGCGGCATGTACGTCCCGGCCGCCGAGGTGGTTGAGGAGAACGGAAAATTCTTCTACCAGGGCGCAGAGGTGAAGCAGGAGTTCGGCAAGATCGGAAAGAGTCTCAAGAACTCGATCTCGCCGGACGACATCTGCGACAACTACGGCGCGGACACGCTGCGGGTGTACGAAATGTCGATGGGTCCGCTGGAGCTGTCGCGTCCCTGGGCGACAAAGGACGTGGTCGGCGCCCACCGCTTCCTGCAGCGCGTCTGGCGCGCGGTCGTCGACGAGGAGACCGGCAAGCTCCGTGTCACCGAGAACGAGCTGACCAGTGAGGACACCCAGCGGGCGTTGCACAAGACGATCGCGGGAGTATCCGAAGACTATGCGGCCCTGCGCAACAACACCGCTGCCGCCAAGTTGATCGAGTACACCAACCACCTGACCAAGGAGTACCCGGAGGGTGCTCCGCGTGCCGCGGTGGAGCCATTGGTGCTCATGTTGGCACCGCTGGCGCCGCACCTGGCCGAAGAGCTGTGGAGCCAGCTGGGTCGCGATGAGTCGTTGGCACACGGCCCCTTCCCGGAGGCCGACGAGCGCTGGCTGGTAGACGACACCGTCGAGTACCCGATTCAGGTCAACGGCAAGGTACGCGGCCGGATTATCGTGCCCGCCGATGCGCCGAAGGGCGATATCGAGGCCGCGGCCCTGGCCGAGGAGAAGGTGCTGGAGTTCCTGGCGGGTGCCACCCCGAAGAAGGTCATCGTGGTGCCGGGCCGCATGGTGAACCTGGTCGTCTAGTTCTGCCGCACCACGATCTGGTGTACGCGCGCGTCCCGCGGCAGATTCACGGCATCGGCGACCAGTTGCGCGACGGACTCGGGGCGCATGTACTCGGCCGGGTTGTATTCGCGCCCTTCATGTTCGGTGAGTTCTTGCTGCATCGGGGTGCTGATTCTGCCGGGGTGCACCGAGGTGACGCGCAGCCGTGGCTCCTCGGCGCGCAACACGTCGGCGAATCCGCGCAGCGCGAACTTGCTGGCCGAGTAGGAGCCGATTCCGGGGTGCGCGTTGATCCCGGCACCGGAGTTGATGAACACCACGTCGCCCTGTGCAGCGCGCAGCGCCGGAAGAAGGGCCTTGGTCAGTGCCACCGGCGCTAAGACGTTGACGTCCAAGGTCTTCCGCCAGTCGGACAGGTTCGAGTCGGCGATCGTGGCGGGGTAGGACACCCCGGCGTTGTGCACCAGTACATCGAGTTCACCGATATCTGCGCAGGCCGCCAGTGTCGCGTCCGTGTCGCCGAGGTCTACCGGCCAGGCGGTGGCGCCCAGATCAGCGGCCAGCTGCTGCAGCCGCGTCGAGGCGCGGCCGCCCAGCAAGAGCGCGTGGGTGGGAGCGAGTGCACGCGCGATCGCGGTGCCGAGGCCGCCGCTTGCGCCGGTGATGAGAGCCAGGGGCATGCGCGCCACGTTACGCGGTCGGCGTTAGCGCGACTTTCCGATAGGCACGCCGCACAATGGACGGATGCCATCGCACCCGATGTTCACTCCCACGCAGCTGGCCGCGCGTGCGGCATACCTGCTCAGGGGGAATGACCGCGGGACGATGACCAGCGCGGCGCCCAAGCTGTACCCACATATGTGGAGCTGGGACGCGGCTTTTGTGGCGGTGGGGCTGGCGCCGCTGAGCGTCGAACGCGCCGTCACCGAGCTGGACACCCTGCTCTCGGCGCAATGGGCCAACGGGATGATCCCGCACATCGTCTTCGCCAACGGGGTCGACGGCTACTTTCCCGGACCCGCCCGCTGGCAGACCTCCGAGCTGGCGGCGAACGCGCCCTCGGGGTATCAGACCTCGGGCATCACCCAGCCGCCGGTGCATGCCATAGCGGTGCAACGCATTCTCGATCACGCCCGCAGGCGGGGCCGCAGCGCGCGGGGGATAGCCGAGGCGTTCCTGGATCGGCGTTGGGCGGATCTGATGCGCTGGCACCGCTGGCTCGCCGAGACACGCGATCAGAACCAGCACGGCCGAATCACCCTGTACCACGGGTGGGAATCGGGAATGGACAACTCTCCGCGCTGGGACGCGGCGTACGCCAACGTGGTTCCGGGAGAGCTTCCGCCCTACGTACGCGAAGACACCGCGATCGTCACCGATCCGTCGCAGCGTCCCAAGGACGCCGAGTACGACGTGTACCTGTGGTTGCTCGAAGAGATGAAGTCGGTCGGGTACGACGACGCCCGGTTGCCGGACGTGATGAGCTTCGTCATGGAGGACGTCTTCGTGTCGGCGATCTTCTCGGTGGCCTGCGAGGTGCTGGCGACCATTGGTGAGGAGCATGCACGCCCGCGTGCCGATGTGCGTGAACTGCACGACTGGGCGGCGCGCTTTCGCTGCGGTGTCATCGACACCACCGAGGAACGCACCGGTGCAGCAAGGGATTTCGACGTCAAGACGGGTAAGTGGGTTGCGACGGACACAGTGGCCATATTCGCGCCGCTGCTCTCCGGTGGGCTGCCGCGTCCGCAGGAGCTGGCGCTGCTGAGACTGCTGGAGGGGCCGCGGTTCTGCGGGCACCCGGATCTGCGGTACGCGCTGGTGCCCTCGACATCGCCGGTTTCCAGGGACTTCCGTCCGCGCGAATACTGGCGGGGACCGGTCTGGCCGGTGCTCACCTGGCTGTTCTGTTGGGCATTCGAGCGACGGGGATGGAGCGAGCGCGCATTCCTGTTGCGGCAGGAGGGATTACGGCAGGCCGGTGACGGCTCCTTCGCCGAGTACTACGAGCCGTTCACCGGTGAGCCCCTGGGGAGCATGCAGCAATCCTGGACGGCCGCAGCGGTTCTGGACTGGTTGGGTTAGTCCTCACTCTTGCCCGGCGAGCCGGCGCAGCAGCGGCGTCATCCGGAACGCCACCAACTCGTGCATGGCGATGGCGATCGACGTCCTGGTGATGCCGGGGATGTCGAGAATGTTTCCGGCGATCCGGTACAGGTCATCGCTGTCGACGGCCACCACCTTGATCATCAGATCGTCGGCGCCGGCCAGGCCGTGCACCTGCACCACCTCCGGTACGTCGGCCAGGGCCACCCCGATGGCTGCCAACTGGTGCTGGTCGATGCGCGCGGTGACGTAGGCCGTCATCGGATAGCCCATTGCCCGCGGCACGATCTGGTGGTCAATTCCGGCCAGCGCCTCGTGCTGATCCCAGCGGGTGAGCCGCGCCTGCACGGTGTTGCGCGACAGGTTCAGTCGCTGCGCCAGCTCGACGCCGGATGCGCGGGGAGTTTGCGTGAGCGCCAGTAACAACTTCGCATCGGTGGCATCCAGAGTGGTCATAGCGCGCAGTATCGCACATATTGAACGTCAAAATTCAGGCAGAATGCTCAATCCGACACGCATCGGTTGCGCAGTATGACTATCTGATGCACTGTGAGTCATGACACACCGAACAGGTGACGGTCACGTACAGGCGATGCATCACTTCGTTAGCGAGGTAGGCATGGAAACCATCCAGCTCCTCGATCCGGACGGCAATCGGGTCGAGAATCCGGCGTACTCGCCGCTGGTCGCCGACGTCGACGACGGCCAGCTGCGGGCGTTGTACGAGGACATGGTGGTGGTCCGCCGCATCGACAACGAGGCCACGGCCCTACAGCGTCAGGGTGAACTCGCGCTCTGGGCGCCGCTGCTGGGGCAGGAGGCCGCGCAGGTCGGTTCTGCGCGCGCGCTCAAGCACGACGATTTTGCCTTCACCAGTTTCCGCGAGCACGGCGTCGCCTACTGTCGCGGCATCGAGCCCACCGCGATGCTCCAGTTCTGGCGTGGTTCAACACAATCAGGGTGGAATCCGCGCGACCACAACATCACCGCACCCGCGATCATCGTCGGTGCACAGTCACTGCACGCCACGGGTTACGCCATGGGAGTCAAGTTCGACGGATCGGACACCGCCGTCATCGCGTACTTCGGCGATGGAGCGACCAGCCAGGGCGACGTCTCCGAGGCCTTCGCCTTCGCGTCGAGCTTCGGTGCGCCCGTGGTCTTCTTCTGCCAGAACAACCAGTGGGCCATCAGCGAGCCGGTCAGGGTGCAGAGTCATCTGCCCTTGGCCGCGCGCGGGAGCGGATTCGGTGTCCCGGGTATCCAGGTCGACGGCAATGACGTGCTGGCGGTGATGGCCGCTACCCGCGCGGCATTGCGACGTGCCCGTGAGGGCAGCGGACCGACCCTCATCGAAGCCGTCACCTACCGGATGGGACCGCACACCACCTCCGACGACCCGACCAAGTACCGCAACGCCGCCGAGTTGGACGAGTGGCGGGCCAAGGATCCGCTAGCACGGGTCGAGAAGTACCTGCAGGCGCGGGGAGCCTTACCGGATTCGGAGAAGCAGCGCATCGCGGCCAGGGCAGACGAGGTAGCCGCGGAACTGCGCGCCGGATGCCTCGGCACCATCGAACCGACTGCGGCAGACATGTTCAATCACGTTTACGCGGAACCGCATTCGCTTGTCGCGGCGGAACGGCGCGACTACATGGAGTACCTGGCGGGCTTTGAGGATGAAGGGATCGCATCATGACCAGAATGACCATGTCCGGTGCCCTGAACGCGGGATTGCGTGCGGCCCTGGAAGATGACGACAAGGTGATCGTCATGGGAGAGGATGTCGGCAAGCTCGGCGGCGTCTTCCGGGTCACCGATGGGCTGCAGAAGGATTTCGGCGACCACCGCGTCATCGACACCCCGCTGGCCGAATCCGGAATCATCGGCACCGCTGTCGGTTTGGCCATGCGCGGATACCGGCCGGTGTGCGAGATCCAGTTCGACGGATTTGTCTACCCGGCCTTCGACCAGATCGTCAGCCAGGTGGCCAAGTTGCACTATCGCACCAAGGGTGCGGTGGGCATGCCGTTGACCATCCGCATCCCGTTCGGTGGCGGAATCGGTGCGGTGGAACACCATTCGGAGTCACCGGAGGCGTATTTCGCGCACACCGCCGGTCTGCGAGTGGTGTCCTGCAGTTCACCGCAGGATGCGTACGACATGATCCGCCAGTCCGTCGCCTGCGACGATCCGGTGGTCTTCTTCGAACCCAAGCGCCGATACTGGGAGAAGGGCGAGGTCGATACCGAAACGGTGGACCCGCTGCCCCTGTCGTCCGCGCGTATCGTCCGGCCGGGCACGGCGGTCACCGTCGCCGCATACGGTCCGATGGTCGCGGTAGCCTCCACCGCCGCGGAGATGGCTGCCGCGGAGGGTATGTCGATCGAGGTGGTGGATCTGCGTTCGCTCTCGCCGGTCGACTTCGACACCCTGGAGGCGTCGGTGCGTAAGACCGGGCGGCTGGTGGTGGTTCACGAGGCGTCGGTGTTCATGGGGCTGGGTGCCGAGATCGCGGCGCGCATCACCGAGCGGTGCTTCTATCACCTGGAGGCGCCGGTGCTGCGGGTCGGCGGCTTCGCCCTTCCGTATCCGGCCAACAAGGTGGAGCATCACTACCTGCCCGATGCGGAGCGGGTGATGGACGCCGTCGACCGCGCCATCGCCGCCTAGGAGGGGTGCGAAATCCATGGCAGTCAAACAGTTTTTGCTCCCCGATCTCGGAGAGGGCCTCACCGAGGCGGACCTGATCGCCTGGAAGGTGAAGGTCGGCGACGAGGTGAAGCTGAACCAAGTGCTCGCCGACGTCGAGACCGCCAAGGCGATGGTCGAGCTGCCGTCCCCGTACGAGGGCACGGTGGTGGCATTGGAGGCGGCCGAGAACTCGACGCTGGCGGTGGGGGCACCGCTGATCTCCATCGAGGTGGCCGGCGCCGAACCGGACGGGCCCGCCAACCTTGTCGGCTACGGGCCGTCGGAATCCAGCGGCGCCACCCGTCGTCGGCGACGCACGGCATCCGGTGCGGCGGCACTCGCGCTCGTGGAACAGACGGAAGCCCCTGAACCCGAGACTGTTCAACCGGCTGCGGTGACACAACCGTCGCCGGAGAGGGTCCCGGCGAAACCGTCGGTCCGTAAGCTGGCCGCCGAGCTCGGCGTGACTCTCGAACTGATCAGTGGCACGGGGATCGGCGGCAGCATCACCCGGCAAGACGTGGAGGCCTACACGCGCAGCCTCACCGCGAGGGCGCCGCAGCCCGAACCCCACACCCCCGCCGCGGCATCGGATATCGCCGGTGCGGCGGCTCCCGCCGGCGCCGAGACCCGCATTCCGATCGCGGGCGTTCGCAAGCACACGGCCGCCGCGATGGTGCGCAGTGCCTTCACGGCACCGCATGTCACCGAATTCCTGACCGTGGACATGACCGCGACGATGGAGCTGTTGGCGGAGTTGAAGGTGAGGTATCCCGACCTCAAACTCACGCCGACCACCCTGGTGGCACGGATGGTGCTGTTGACGCTGCGGTCGCATCCCTCGCTCAACTCCGCCTGGGACGAGCAGGCCGGCGAGATCGTCGTGAAGCACTACGTACACCTCGGTGTGGCAGCCGCCACCGCGCGTGGGCTGGTGGTGCCGAACATCAAGAGCGCCAACACGATGTCGTTGCGGGAGCTGGCGGGTGCCCTCGCGCAGTTGGCGACAACAGCGCGGGAGGGCAAGACCGCCCCTGCCGACATGAGCGGTGGGACGTTCACCCTGACCAACATCGGGGTGTTCGGCGTCGACGCCGGTACTCCGATCATCAATCCGGGTGAGGCCGCGATCTTGGCGCTGGGTTCGGTCGCCAAGCGCCCGTGGGTGGTGGACGGCGAGCTCGCGGTTCGCGACGTCACGACGCTGGCGCTGTCGTTCGATCACCGGCTGGTGGACGGCGAGCAGGGGTCGAAATTCCTCGCGGATCTGGGTGCGATGCTCACCGACCCGCGGATGGCCCTGGTGGTTTAGAGGAGTCGATGCGGCGGCGTGTGGCCGCAGTGTCATCAACTCGAGCTGGACCTGTTACATGGCTGCGCGTCAGCGGGCCAACTTTGTGGCATCGTCGATGTTCTGCACCCACGGTTCAGACAACAAGGCGGGCGATGTGCTGGATCGACTGAGGCAGAAGCTCTCGGAGTCGCGATAATGCGCTGGGTACCAATCATCGTGCTGAGCACGGCGGCACTGCTGACTTCCTGTACCCACGCGATCGCGGGTGACGCGGCCGCCCCGTCCGCAGTGGATAAGCTGTACCCGGTACTGCCGCCTCGACAGGCCGATCTGGAAGACCGGCTGTTGTCGGCATCGGACGTGCGGGCGGTAGCGGACCTTACGGACGTCAAGACCATCCCGGCGCTCGAGACGGTGTTGTCGACGGCCAACACGGTGTCAGATTGTGCGTACGGGTATTCGTTGGCCACACGGCAGCAGTACCTGAGCTTCGGCGCGGCCCGTATCCAGGCATACGCCCAGACCGTCGGAAGGGTACGACGGCACACGGTGGGCACGGCGCTCATCGTCTTCGAGACCGCCAGCTCGGCAAGTCAACAGTTCGAACAGTTCGCCCAACGAATGTCCAGATGCGACGGAGTGCACGGGGTGACCTCGGTGGGCAGCATCGAAGAGCGCTGGACGCTGAGCATTGTGCACAGCGGTCAGGACGAGGTGAACTGGACTCGCAGTACGGACGGCTCGCCGTGGTCGTGCCGGCTGGTGGCCCGCCAGCGCGCGAATTACGTGGCCTCGGTGATGTTCTGCCGTCTCGATCCCAAGGACGACAAGAGCGAGGCGATGTTCACGCTGTTGCTGGACAAGCTCTCCCGTTAGTCGGCGACCGCCGCCTCTTGCGCCGGCGGCATCGGATCTTTAATGTAGCGATCGCCACATTAATCCAGGAGGCCGTGCATGCTGCAGGACAAGGTCGTCGTCGTCACCGGTGGAAGTCGCGGTCTGGGACGGGCGATGGTGCAGGCATTCGCCGCCCATGGTGCCGACGTGGTGATCGCCAGTCGCAAGATCGATTCCTGCAATGAGCTGGCCGCCAAGGTGGAGGCGGAGCACGGCCGTCGTGCGCTTCCGGTCGCGTGCAACGTCAGCTCCTGGGAGCAGTGCGATGAGCTGGTCGAGACCGTGTACCGCGAGTTCGGCCGCGTCGATGTGTTGGTGAACAACGCCGGGTTGTCCCCGTTGTACCCCAGTGTCGACCAGGTATCGGAAGCGTTGTTCGACAAGGTCATCGGGGTCAACCTGAAGGGTCCGTTCCGCTTGTCCGCCTTGATCGCCACCAAGATGGCTGCGGGGGAGGGCGGTTCGATCATCAACATCAGTTCCATCGAGGCGGTGCGCCCCGATGCGACGGCCATTCCCTACGCCGCGGCGAAGGCGGGGCTCAGCAATCTGACACTTGGCCTGGCCCACACGTTCGGTCCGTCCGTGCGTGCCAACACGATTCAGTGCGGGCTGTTCAACACAGACATCGCCGCGGCATGGCCGGAGGGCTTCGCCGAGGCGCTGCTGCCCAGCATTCCGCTGCGGCGCATCGGTGAACCAGAGGACATCGTCGGCGCGGCACTGTATCTCGCGAGCGAAGCGTCGGCCTACTGCACGGGAACCACGATCCGTCTCGACGGTGGTATCGCGTGACCGAGGCCAGCGCGAAACCGCGCCGAGGACGCCCACCGGCATCCGATGGGGATGCCGCGGCGACGCGTCGGCGGATCATGGATGTTGCCACAGAGCTCTTTGCAGACAAAGGATTTCATGCTACAGGGGTGGCCGAGATAGGAACGGCGGCCGGTGTGCGCGGCGGAGCGTTGTACTACCACATCGGGTCAAAAGAGGAACTGCTCTGGGAGATCCTGCGCAGCTACATCGACGAGATGCTCACCGAGGCAGTACATATCGCCGGAATGAACACTCCGCCGGCCAAGCGGCTGCGCACCCTGATCGGCTCCTATGTCATCCTCATCGTCAAACACCGCAAGCAGGTCGCCATCCAGGTCCGTGACGGCTCCGCATTGACCGGAGAGCGTGCCGCGGAACTGCAGGGATTGCGCGATGAGTTGCAGCGCTGCTGGCAGCGTGTTCTCGACGAGGGCCACGACGCCGGGGTGTTCCGCACGGCCGATCACGTGGTGACCAACGCAATCCTCGGCATGCTCAACATGGTGGCGGTTTGGTACCGCGCCGAGGGCAAGAGCCCGGCACAGATCGCCAAGCGCATTGCCGACATGGTTTTGGACGGTGTCCAGGTTAACAGTCCGATTGAACCCCAACCGACAGGAAGTGACTGATATGGCATGGGATTTCGAAACCGACCCCGAGTACCAGGAGCTGCTGGACTGGGCCGAGGAGTTCGTCCGCACCGAGGTCGAGCCCCTCGACTACGTATTCCTCAACCCGTACGACAAGTCGGACACCGAAGCCATGGAGTACGTGCGTCCGCTCAAGGAAGAGGTCAAGCGCCGGGGCCTGTGGGCCTGCCACCTGGGACCGGAACTTGGCGGCCCGGGGTACGGGCAACTCAAGCTCGCGCTGCTCAACGAGATCTTGGGACGGTCGGTCTGGGGCCCGTCGATCTTCGGATGCCAGGCGCCCGACACCGGTAACGCGGAGATTCTCGCGCACTTCGGCACCGAGGCACAGAAGGCCAAGTATCTGCAGCCGTTGATGGACGGCGACATCGGCTCGTGCTACGTGATGACCGAGCCGCAGGGCGGATCGGATCCCACGCTGTTCAAGACCACCGCAGTACGCGACGGCGACGAGTGGATCCTCAACGGCGAGAAGTGGTTCAACTCCGAAGCACGGCACGCCGCATTCTGGATCGTCATGGCCGTCACCAATCCCGACGTGAGCCCCTATCAGGGGATGTCGATGTTCATCGTCGACCCGAACGCCCCGGGTGTCGAGATCGTCAGGAACATCACCGTGCACGGGTTCAGCGAGGACGAGGCCTACACCCGATTCACCAATGCGCGCATCCCCGCGGAGAACATGCTGGGCGCCGAGGGGGCGGCGTTCGCGATCGCGCAGACCCGGCTCGGTGGCGGCCGCGTACACCACGCCATGCGCACGGTGGCTCAGGTGCGCAAGGCCTTCGACATGATGTGTGAGCGTGTCATCAGCCGTGAGGCGCGCGGAGGCACCATCGCCAAACTACAGATGACACAGGAGCGCATCGCCGACAGCTGGATCGAGATGGAGTCCTTCCGTCTGTTGGTGCTGCGCACCGCGTGGTTGATCGACAAGCACCAGGATTACCTCAAGGTGCGCAAGGACATCGCGGCCATCAAGGCCGCCATGCCGAAGGTCATGCACGATGTGGCTCAGCGTGCGCTGCACCTGCACGGCTCGCTGGGGGTGTCCGAGGAGATGCCGCTGGCCAAGATGTTCCTGTACTCGGAGGTGATGGGTCTGGTCGACGGACCGACCGAGGTACACAAGATCACCATCGCCAAGGAGGTCCTCAAGGACTACACCCCGTACGAGGGGCTCTTCCCGCCGAGCCATATCCCGGCGCTGACGGAGAAGGCCAGGGCTCATGTGGCGGCCCGGCTCGAGCACCGGGTGGGCAACCTGTGATGAGCGACTCGCGCGAAGAACATCGAACTCAGCTGGCGGCACCGCAGCATGTCGACCCGAAAAGCGTTGATTTCGATGTCGTTTCGCGTTGGATGGATGAGCAGGGGCTCCCCGGCGGTGAGGTCACCGATGTTGCGGCGATCACCGGCGGGACCCAGAACATCATGGTGCGGTTCCGTCGGGGTGGACGCGAGTACGTGCTCCGGCGTCCCCCCAAGCACCTGCGCGAGGCCAGTAACAATGTGATCCGCCGGGAGGCGCGTCTGCTGGGAGCCCTACGCGGGCAAGGAGTTCCAGCGCCGGAGCTCATCGCGGCCTGTACCGACGAGACGGTGCTGGGTGGTGCTGTCTTCTACCTGATGGAACCCGTCGACGGGTTCAATGCCTCGGTCAGTCTGCCCGAGCTGCACGCAGGCAACGCAGAGATCCGGCATCAGATGGGCCTGGAGGCCGTCAGCGGTATCGCCGCCCTCGGCGCACTCGATTATCAGACGCTGGGCCTCGACGGCTATGGCAATCCCGACGGCTTCCTGGAGCGGCAGGTACCGCGCTGGCTCAAGGAGCTCGACTCGTACGCCAAGCACGAGGGGTATCCCGGTCCCGACATTCCGGGTCTGCAATCGGTGGCGGATTGGCTTGAGCAGCACCGGCCGTCGCGGTGGAAGCCGGGCATCATGCACGGCGACTTCCACTTGGCCAACATGATGTTCCGCAACGACGGCCCGCAGCTCGCCGCCATCGTGGACTGGGAGATGTCGACCATCGGCGACCCGCTGCTTGACCTGGGTTGGCTGCTTGCCACCTGGCCCTCGGAGACCGACGATGCCTCGCTGGGCGGAGCGTTGGTTCAGGCCGGGAATCTACCCACGCCGGATGAGCTCGTCGCGCACTACGCCGAGCGCACGGACCGGGACCTGAGTGCGATGGACTGGTACACGGTGCTGGCCTGCTTCAAGCTTGGCATCATCCTGGAAGGCACCCATGCCCGGGCCTTTGCAGGGAAAGCACCTGTGGCGGTGGGAGATTACCTGCACGGGTTGACCCTGCAGCTGTTCACGCGCGCCGCCGAGATCACCGGGTAGCGGGTTCCTCGGGCTGCGGTTGACCCCGCTTGGTCAGCCGCAGCACCCCGAAGAGAACCAGGATCACGCCCCAGGACAGCAGACTTGCCCAGAGTTGGGTGCGGGTGCCGTCCTGGAATCCCATAGCCACCAGGATGGCGACGATCCCGATCGCGGTGAGGATCGTCAGATAGGGGTAGCCCCACATCTTCACGATCAGTTTCTCGTCCGGAGTACGGCGGCGAAGGATGAACTGCGAAATGGTAATCATCAAGTACACGAACAGGATTACTGCGCCCGAGGAGTTGAGCAGGAACAGGAAGACGGTGTGCTCGAAGAAGTACGCCAGGATGACACAGACGAAACCGATGAACGAGGATGCGAGGATCGCCTGCACCGGGACGCCGCGGGTGTTCACCTTGAGCCAACTGCGGGGCGCCTCGCCGCGCCCGGCGAGGACGAAAAGCATGCGGGACGCGGTGTACATCGCCGAGTTCAGACAGGACAGCACGGCCGTCAACACCACGAACCGCATGATGTGGTCGGCCGCAGGCACCCCCATCGTCTTGAATGCGGTGACATAGGGCGAGGTTCCCAGCTCGGGGCTGTCCCAGGGCACGATGACCGCGATCAAGAAGATCGATCCGACGAAGAAGATCGCCACGCGATAGATCACCGAGTTGGTGGCCTGGCTGATGGCCTTGGCGGGGTCCTTCGATTCGGCGGCGGCGATGGTGGCGATCTCGGCGCCCACCATGGAGAAGATCACGATGACGATGGCCGAGAAGATCGCGCCGGGGCCGTGCGGCATGAAGCCGGTCTTGGTGAGATTGGAGAAGTCCATGTCTTTGTTTGGCCACAGGCCGAAGACGTAACAGGTGCCCGCGATCAGGAATGCCACGATCGCAGCGACTTTCACGCTGGCGAACCAGTATTCGAATTCGCCGTAGGAGCGCACCGAGAAAAGATTGGTGGCCGTCATCGCGAGCATGAGGAGTAGGGCCACCAACCACAGCGGCGCACGCGGCAGCCAATCCTGAATGAGCTTGCCGCCGGCGACCGCCTCGAACCCGACGACTATCACCCAGAAGTACCAGTACAGCCAACCAACCGAGAATCCCGCCCAGTCGCCGAGTGCGCGCCGGCTGTAGTCGGCGAAGGAACCCGTGGACGGATTGGCGACAGCCATCTCGCCGAGCATCCGCATCACC
Source organism: Mycobacteroides saopaulense (assembly GCF_001456355.1). Lineage (NCBI taxonomy): Bacteria > Bacillati > Actinomycetota > Actinomycetes > Mycobacteriales > Mycobacteriaceae > Mycobacteroides > Mycobacteroides saopaulense. The sequence goes on along the minus strand of NZ_CP010271.1, from coordinate 4,600,882 downwards.
ATCACGATGAGCACGCCGGTGACGGCGTAGGTGAGAAATGCGGCGGGCCCGGCGGCTTGGATGGTCGCACCAGATCCGACGAACAGGCCGGCACCGATCACGCCGCCTATGGCGATCATCGTCAGGTGGCGTTTCTGCAGCGAGTGCTGCAGGCCGCCTTCGCTGGGTGCATCCGTGGAGGGCATGTGGTGTCTCTTTCAGCCGGGTAGGTCGATGTTGCACCCCGTAGACAGATCGTGCAGCGCGTTGCCCGGAATTTCGGGGGCGTGCAGGGGGTTTGCAACGTTCGTGACCGGATTCGGGATTTCCACCACATCTGCCGACGGATACGTGACCCCGGATGTGCTGGCGCGCGCCGTCGAGGAGCGCGGGTTCGACTGGCTGCTCTTCGACGATCACTCGTACTTTCCGGCCGATACCCCGGCACAGGAAGAGATCCCGCCGGCTTTTCGTGCGCGGCTGCCGCTGGTCCGCGATCTGCCGGTGGTGCTCGCCTACGCGCTGGCCGCGACGCGCACGCTCGTCGTCGGGTCGGGAGTGGCGCTGTTGCCGCAGCGCGATGTGCTGCACACGGCCAAGGCCGTCGCCACCCTGGCCACGCTCTCGGATGATCGGCTGGTGCTCGGGGTCGGCGTCGGGTGGAACATGGGCGAGGTGCGCAACCACGGTGCCGAGCCGACCACGCGGGGTGCGAAGCTCGATGAACAGTTGACGGCGTTGCGGACCATCTGGACCCACCAGGTGACCGAATTCCATGGCCAACATGTCGATTTCGGGCCGATTGAGTCGCGTCCGCGCCCCGGCTCGCCGGTGCCGATCTATGTCGGCGGGGCCAGCAAGGCGGCGCTGTCGCGGACGGTCCGCCTGGCCGACGGCTGGTTGCCGCTGGCACCGGGCACCACCGCCGCCGATGTGCGGAGCGTCCGCGCGTGGTTCGCGCAGCAGGGTCGCGCCGACCTGGGGATCACCGTCACCGAGGTGCCGGCCGACGAGCGGTTGGCCGCGGATTATCTTGAGGCGGGCGTGGATCGGGTGCTTTTCCACCTGGATCCGTTGGCCGAGCGGGACGTGCCCACCGCGTTGGATGCTCTGGCTCAGATCGCTGAACGCCTCAAATAGCACCGAGGGCATACCGTACGCAGAAGAATCGGGTGAAACGTCTGCACCTGGTATGCCCTCGGCGAGTAAGGCTTTGGTGACTAGCCCTCGATGAACTGCTCCAGCTCAGCGCGCGCGACATCGTCGGCGAGCTGCTTGGGCGGGCTCTTCATCAGGTAGGCCGAGGCCGGCAGGATCGGGCCACCGAGACCGCGGTCCAGCGCGATCTTCGCGGCACGCACCGCGTCGATGATGATGCCGGCCGAGTTGGGGGAGTCCCAGACCTCGAGCTTGTACTCGAGGTTCAGCGGCACGTCACCGAAGGCGCGGCCCTCCAGGCGCACGTACGCCCACTTGCGGTCATCGAGCCATGCGACGTAGTCGGACGGGCCGATGTGCACGTTCTTGTCGTACACCTTGTCGGCCAGCGAGCCGTTCAAGTTGCTGGTCACGGCCTGGGTCTTGGAGACCTTCTTGGACTCCAGGCGCTCACGTTCGAGCATGTTCTTGAAGTCCATGTTTCCGCCGACGTTGAGCTGATAGGTGCGGTCCAGGGTGACACCGCGGTCCTCGAACAGCTTGGCCATCACGCGGTGGGTGATGGTGGCGCCCACCTGGCTCTTGATGTCGTCACCCACGATGGGCACACCGGCATCTTCGAACTTCTTGGCCCACACCGGATCCGAGGCGATGAACACGGGCAGCGCGTTGACGAACGCGACCTTGGCGTCGATGGCGCACTGGGCGTAGAACTTGTCGGCCTCTTCCGAGCCCACCGGCAGGTAGGAGACCAGCACGTCGACGTTGTTGTCCTTCAGGACCTTCACGACGTCGACGGGGTCGGCGTCGGAGACCTCGATGGTGTCGGCGTAGTACTTGCCGATGCCGTCCAGGGTCGGTCCACGCTGCACGATGATGTCGGTCGGGGGGACGTCGGCGATCTTGATGGTGTTGTTCTCCGATGCCGAGATCGCCTCGGACAGATCGAAGCCGACCTTCTTGGCGTCCACGTCGAAGGCGGCGACGAACTTCACGTCGCGCACGTGGTACGGGCCGAACTTGACGTGCATTAGACCCGGAACATTGGAGTTCTCGTCCGCATCCTGGTAGTACTGCACGCCCTGGACCAGTGAGGATGCGCAGTTGCCGACGCCGACGATGGCAACCCGCACCTCAGATGATGTGTTGGACATGGACGGTTCTCCTTTACCGATGGTCGTGCGTTGTATCACGTCTAACGCTCCTCGACTCGTGCCTGCGCCGTGCGCTCGGCGGCGATCAAGTCGTTGAGCCACTTCACTTCTCGTTCACTGGATTCCAGTCCAAGCTGGTGCAGCTGCTTGGTGTACCGGTCGAACGAGCTGCTTGCCCGGGTGATGGCCTCGCGCAGGCCCTCCCGGCGTTCCTCTACCTGACGGCGGCGGCCTTCGAGGATCCGCATCCGGGCCTCGGCCGGGGTGCGGTTGAAGAACGCCAGGTGCACGCCGAAGCCGTCGTCGGTGTAGTTCTGTGGGCCGGTATCGGCCACCAGCTCGCTGAACCGGGCACGGCCGGGGGCGGTGAGTTGGTAGACACGCTTGCCGCGCCGCAGCACCGTGGTGCCCGCGGGTGCGGCGTCCTCTTCGATGAGCCCGTCGGCCTGCATGCGGCGCAGAGCCGGATACAGCGAGCCGTACGAAAACGCGCGGAACGCGCCGAGCAATCCGGTGAGGCGCTTACGCAGTTCGTAGCCGTGCATGGGTGACTCAAGCAGCAAGCCGAGGATGGCCAGTTCCAGCATGAAGTCACCTCCCAATACCTCATATGACGACGGAGCATCTCTCGTGCACCGATCGGAACATAGTATCGCCGCGATATATGCGGGCGCCACACGGGGGAGGATTCAGCGTTCGGTCGGATAGCTGGTCCGAATGAGGCTGCCGTCGGGGTTGACGTAGATCGATCCGTTCTGGAACTCACTGCTGATCGAGATGTCGAGCTGCACGGTGTCCGGTGGGGCGGTCTTGTCCTCGTTGGGCTTGATGAACAGGTAGGTGTTCTTGACCTCGGTGGCCTTGATGCCGAGGGTTTCGGGGGCGCCGCGCATGAGCCCGACGATGGTCTTGACGTCGAACTTGGCCAGATCTACCACGCGATCGGTGTGAGCGCCGGACGTCTCGTCGGGGGCACCCCAACCGCCGCGGTAGTCGTAGCGCAGCGCCCGGCGCGGTTCGCGAGGATCGGGCCGGGTGAGTATTGCGTAGTCCCCGTAGATGTTCAGTTCGTATCCCGTGGTGTCCCCGAACTTCTGACGCATCTGTTCAAAGAGCCCGTTCAGACCCCCCAGCGACATCAGCTGACGCGGAGGCGTCAGCACGATGGGTGCCACCCCGTCGGGTTTGGCACCTGGGTCGGCGGTGAAGTCCAAGGGCGAGCTGGTGTTTCCGTACGCACCCCACCCGATGAGGACCCCGATCAGAACCAGCGCGGTGACCACGGCTGCGGGCACGTACCAGCGGCGCCACCATTGCTGCTCCGACCGCTGCAGAACGGGCATCTTGGCTGCTGCCTTCGCGTTCTGCAGGTCGGACACCAGCGAGCTGAGCTGATTCAGCGTGGCCGCGGTGGTGGCCGCCGCGACACGTTCGCGGTGCTCTTCCATGGACAGCTGTCCGTCGGTCAATGCGTCGTCGAGGAGCTTGCAGATGTCGTTGCGGTCGCTGTCCTTGGCTCGGGTACCTGTCGCCATGCGAGGAATCGTAGAGCGGCGCGGATCTTGGTGGTCAGGATGCGGGCGCAACCTCTTGGGGCTCGCCGTTACCCGCGACGACCATCCGTCCGGTGCGATCCTTCTCCGAGACGGTGATGGTGATGTCGACGCCTTGGTCGCTGGGCTTGATCACCATGACGGTGCCGGCGTCCCCGGCGGTTGGCACGTTCAGCGTTTCGGGGGCTCCACGCAGAACGCCGACGATCTTGGCGGGATCGAACCGGCTCAGGTCTCCGATGTGCACGTTCCGCCAGGTGCCCGGCATCGCTCCGCCATCGCGGAACCCGCCCTGGTACGGGTACGTGATGGGCAGGTTCGGGTCCGACGGCTCGATGCGGACCAGCGAGGCGTTGTTTGCGCGGACCGTCAGCTCGATGCCGACGGTGTCGCCGAACTTGGTGCGCATCTGGTCCAGCAGACCCGAGAGTCCCGGGAGGGAGAACAGCTTCGTCGGGGCGATCACCACCGGTGCGACGCCGTCGGCGGCAGCGCCGGGGTCGGGCGGCGCCGACCGTGTCGCATAGATCCCGGCTCCCGCTCCGGCGATGCCCGCGACGACGGCGGTGACGAGGATGACCGGCCAGAGCCGCCGGCGGGGCTGGGGCGTGGGGATCTCGGCCGTAAGGGGGGCGATCTGCAGATCGGAGACCACTCCGTTGAGCTCGCCGAGGGTCTGTGCGCGGGTGGCTACGGCGATGCGCTGACGGTGTTCCTCGGAGGAAATCTGGCCCTCGCCGAAGGCGGCATCGAGTGCCTGGCAGGTGACGTCTCGGTCAGAGTCCTTGGCACGGGTCGCCATGCGGGGAATCGTAGAGCGGCCCCGCCGGATCGTGTCTAGCCCCAGTACGCGAACTCGCAGGCCGGGTTGGGCTCGTTCTTGAAGGACACCAGCATGTCGCCCATCGTGATCGTGCAGCCGGTGGCACCGGCGCCGTTGGCCTTGACTTCGGAGTTGGCCTCTTCGACGACGTCGATGGTGTGTTCCCATGGCAGCGACACGTCCCGTTCGACGTGGGCGGGTCCGCCGTTTTCTTTCCAGGTGACGGTCGCGCTCCCGCTGCCGAGCACCTTCAGAATCGCCGTCCCGACGACCTTGCCGGTTCCCTTCACACCGGCCGGCGCCGAGGCGGTGGCCGCGGGACTGGCGACGGGGACGGATCGTGTCGCGGAGGTCGTCGACGCGGCGGCCGTCTGCGGGGCGGGAGCGTCGGCGGACTTGCCGCATCCCGATGCGATGACGCCGATGACCGCAAAGCCGGCAAGCACCGGCAATAGATGGCGAGATGTCACGTTGCCCCCTCCTGATGACAGTGGGTCAATCGTAACGAGTGCAACGCGGACAGAGTTCGGGTTCGCAAAGGACAGGCTGTCTGCGCGGCCCGAGCTCTGCCAGTGCCTAATCGGACGTACTCTGGTTACCGTGCGATTGCAGAGACAGGTGGTGGATTACGCGCTCAAGCGGCGATCCCTGCTGGCAGAGGTCTATTCCGGGCGTACCGGCGTAGCCGAAGTCTGCGATGCGAACCCTTACTTGCTTCGTGCGGCTAAATTTCATGGCAAGCCAAGCACGGTGGTGTGCCCCATCTGCCGCAAGGAGCAACTGACACTGGTGTCGTGGGTTTTCGGCGAACATCTGGGCGCAGTCTCGGGATCGGCTCGTACGGCCGAGGAACTCGTGATGCTTGCGACCAGGTACTCGGAGTTCGCCGTACATGTTGTCGAGGTATGCCGGACCTGCAGTTGGAATCATTTGGTGAAGTCGTATGTCATGGGCGCCCTGCCGGCGCCGAAGGGGACCACCCCACGCCAGCGAACAACTCGTGCCCGGACGGCCAGTGAATAGGCAGACAGGTGAGGGCGGCGTGGTTGGCGAGCAGAATCCGATAGCTCCCGGCGGCGGCCCGGATTCACCGCGCAACCCCAGCATGGACGATCGTCCGACATCGATCCTGGATCCCGTCGAGGATTTGCCGCTGTACCGGCGTGACGAGGACGCCGTGGCCGCGGCCCGCGCGGCGCTGGAACGTGACGAGGACGGGGGCATCGGACACGAGCCGCCGCATCCGCCGTCGGGACCGCACGGCCGGCCGGGTGGCTCCGCACGTCCGCCGCAGCGTCGTCGCAAGCGAAAGAGCAACGGCTGGAAGACCTTCCGTCGGGTGGCGATCGTCCTGGTGCTGTTGGCGATCGTGATCCCGTTGGCGACCTTCGCGCTGGCGTACTCGGTGGTCGACATCCCGAAGCCCGGTGACATCCGCACCAGCCAGGTGTCGACCATCCTGGCCAGCGACGGCACCACCGAGCTGGCCAAGGTCGTTCCGCCGGAAGGAAACCGGGTCGACATCAAGATCGACCAGGTGCCTCAGCACGTGCGCGCGGCCGTGATGGCCGCCGAGGACCGCGACTTCTACGGCAACCCGGGCTTCTCGTTCTCGGGCCTGCTGCGCGCGGTCAAGAACAACATGTTCGGTGGCGACACCCAGGGTGGATCGACGATCACCCAGCAGTACGTGAAGAACGCGATGGTGGGCTCGCAGCGGGCCGGCTTCGGCGGTCTGACCCGTAAGGCCAAGGAGATCGTCATCTCCACCAAGATGTCGCAGTCCTGGTCCAAGGATCAGGTGCTGGAGGCCTACCTCAACATCATCTACTTCGGCCGCGGTGCCTATGGCATCTCGGCGGCGTCGAAGGCCTACTTCGACAAACCGGTCGAACAGCTCACGGTGTCCGAGGGTGCGCTGCTGGCGGCGCTGATCCAGCGCCCGTCGCGGCTGGATCCCGCGGTGGATCTGCCCGAGTCGACCAACCGCTGGAACTGGGTGCTGGACGGCATGGTCACCATTGGCGCGTTGTCCGCCGAGGATCGCGCCGGTCAGGTGTACCCGGCGACGGTGCCGCCGGAGCAGGCCGCGGCGCAGAATGCGACCACGGGTCCCAACGGACTCATCAAACGTCAGGTGATGGCCGAGCTCACCGATCTGTTCAATATCGACGAGCAGACCTTGAACACCGAGGGCCTGCAGATCACGACGACGATCGACACCAAGGCGCAGCAGGCCGCCGAGAACGCGGTCAACAGCACCCTGCAGGGCGAGAACCCGGACCTGCGCACGGCGGTGGTGTCCATCGACCCGCGCACGGGCGCGGTCAAGGCCTATTACGGCGGCTCCAACGCGCAGGGGCTGGATTACGCGCAGCAGGGTCTGCAGACGGGCTCGTCCTTCAAGGTGTTCGCCTTGGTGGCGGCGTTGCAGCAGGGCATCGGCCTGGGCTATCAGCTGGACAGCTCGGAGCTGACCTATCAGGGCATCACCATCAAGAACAGCGAAGACGCCTCGTGCGGAACCTGTTCGGTGGCCGAGGCGCTGAAGCGCTCGCTGAACACCAGCTTCTACCGGCTCATGCTGAAGCTGAAGAACGGACCCGAGGACGTGGCCACGGCCGCGCACAACGCCGGTATCGCCGAGAACTTCCCGGGTGTCTCGCACACCTTGTCCGAGGACGGTCAGGGCGGTCCGCCGAACAACGGTGTGGTGCTGGGCCAGTACCAGACTCGAGTGCTCGACATGGCTTCGGCGTACGCAACCCTGGCGGCATCGGGCACCTATCGCAAGCCGCATTTCATTCAGAAGGTCGTGAACGCCGACGGCCAAGTGCTTTTCGACGCGGGGTCCTCGGATAACACCGGGGAGAAGCGCATCTCCGATGACGTTGCGAACAACGCCATCTCGGCGATGAAGCCGATTGCCGCCTACTCGCGCGGACACGCCCTGGCGGGTGGGCGCGAGTCGGCCGCCAAGACTGGTACGGCACAGCTGGGTGACACCAAGGACAACAAGGACGCCTGGATGGTCGGCGTCACCCCGTCGCTCTCGACGGCGGTGTGGGTGGGTACCGACGACGGTAAGCCCATCAAGAACAGTTGGGGCGGACCGATTTACGGTTCCGGGCTGCCGTCGGACATCTGGAAGAAGACCATGGACGGTGCGTTGGATGGCACCAACAAGGAGACCTTCCCGAAGCCGGGCGTGATCGGCGGATACGCGGGCGTACCCACCTATGTGCCGCCTCCGCCGGTTCCGAACGGTCCGCCGGCGCCCGCGCCGACGGGAGGCGGCGAGGTGACGGTCATCCAGCCGACCATCGAGATCGCGCCGGGTATCACCATTCCGGTGGGACCGCCGACGACGGTTCCGGTGGGGCCGGCAGCACCACCGGCAGGCGACGTACCGCCACCTCCGGGGCAGTAGGCAGGTGCCGGCAGAGTCTGGAAGCCGCGTGGCCGGCGACCTTCACGGTGCGACGGTGTCTCCCGACGAGCTCGCGGACGATCTGCGCAGCGCCGACGACCGCGATTTCCCCAGTCGCACCGACGCGATGGGCGCCGAGCTCTCCGAGGTGATCGGGGGGCCCGTGGGGCGGCACGCACTGGTCGGCAGGCAGCCGTTCTGGACGCCGCTGCGGGTGGTGTTCGTCATCGCGCTGGGGTTCCTGATCCTGGGGTGGACCAGTAAGGCGCCCTGCCTGCAGCAGAGCGGGACTGGCAACGGCGCTGCGCGCGTGGCGAATTGGGACAACAACCGCGCCTACTACCAGCTGTGCTATTCGGATACGGTGCCGCTCTACGGCGCGGAGCTGTTGAACCAGGGGCGTTTCCCGTACAAGTCGAGCTGGCTGGAAACCGACTCGGGCGGCCACCAGAAGATCCAGTACGACGGCACCCCGGCGGTCCGGTACATGGAGTACCCGGTGGTCACCGGCGTGTACCAGTACACCGCGATGGCGCTGGCCAAGACCTACACGCAGGCCAGCGATCTACTCGGATTGCCGATCGTCGCCGAAGTGGTGATGTTCTTCAACATCGTGGCCTTCGGACTGGCGCTGGCGTGGCTGGTAACCATTTGGGCCAGTGCGGGATTGAGCCCGCGCACCCGACCGTGGGATGTGGTGATGATCGCCGCGTCCCCGATCGTGATATTCCAGATCTTCACGAATTTCGATGCTCTCGCAACGGCTTTCAGTATGGCGGCGTTGTGGGCGTGGGCGCGCAGAAGGCCGTGGCTGGCGGGTGTCTTGATCGGGTTGGGGGTGGCCGCCAAGCTCTACCCGCTGCTGCTTTTGCTGCCGCTGTTGCTGGTGAGTCTGCGCAGCGGCAAGTTGCACGAGTTTTCCAAGACCGCCGCGGCCGCGCTGGCCAGCTGGGTTGTGGTGAACGCACCGGTGGCGACGCTGTTCCCGCGCGGATGGGCAGAGTTCTTCCGGCTCAACACCCGCCGCGGCGACGACATGGACTCGCTCTACAACGTCTTCAAGTCCTTCACCGGGTGGCAGGGCTTCGATGGTCCGCTGGGATTCTGGGAGCCGCCGGTCATCCTCAACGCGGTGTCGGCGGTGCTGTTCGGGCTGTGCTGTCTGGGCATCGGATACGTGGCGCTGACGGCACCGCGGCGGCCGCGCGTGGCGCAGCTTGCCTTCCTGGTGGTCGCGGTGTTCCTGCTGACCAACAAGGTGTGGAGTCCGCAGTTCTCCCTGTGGCTGGTACCGCTTGCCGTGGTGGCGCTGCCGCATCGCCGGATCCTGTTGGCGTGGATGGCCGTCGACGCGCTGGTGTGGGTGCCACGGATGTACTACCTGCTGGGCATGGAGAACAAGGGGCTGCCCGAGCAGTGGTTCACCGGCACGGTGTTGGTGCGCGATATCGCGGTCGTCGGGTTGTGCCTGCTGGTACTGCGGCAGATCTATCACCCCAGCGAGGACCTGGTGCGCGCCCACGACGACGACCCGGCGGGTGGTCCCTGCGACGGTGCCGCCGATGACGCTCCGGCATGGCTGCCGGCCTGGCTGCGCCCGCGCAAGCCGGCACCGCATATCTCGCGCGCGGCTGTCTGATTTCGCCGGTCAGGGGGCTGTGCGGTAGCCTGGGCCGGTTGCCGACGCAGGCGACTCTCCTGCCACGGATACGCCGTGGCCGCACTAGACCACAGGAGGTGATGAGTTTCTCATGCGTCAGTACGAAATCATGGTCATTCTCGACCCCACTCTTGACGAGCGCACCGTAGCTCCATCGCTGGATACGTTCTTGAACGTCATCCGCGGTGACGGTGGAACCGTCTCGAAGGTGGAGGTTTGGGGCAAGCGTCGTCTTGCCTACGAAATCGCCAAGCATGCCGAGGGCATCTACGCGGTGATCGACGTGGTCGCTGCTCCGGCCACCGTCTCCGAGCTGGATCGCCAGCTCGGGCTGAACGAGTCCGTGCTGCGGACCAAGGTCCTGCGTACCGGAGCCCGCTGAGGTCCCACGGGAGTCAGTCGACTTCCGTAGGCTGCCGGTTAACTAAGCCGCTGACATCTACGAGGAGGAACCGTGGCAGGTGACACCACCATCACGGTCGTCGGAAACTTGACCGCCGATCCGGAACTGCGATTCACACCGTCCGGGGCAGCCGTCGCCAACTTCACTGTGGCGTCGACTCCCCGCATCTTCGACCGACAGAGCTCGGAGTGGAAAGACGGAGAGGCGCTGTTCCTTCGGTGCAATATCTGGCGTGAGGCCGCCGAAAACGTGGCCGAAAGCCTGACTCGTGGTTCTCGTGTCATCGTGACCGGCCGGCTCAAGCAGCGCTCCTTCGAGACCCGCGAGGGCGAGAAGCGCACCGTGGTCGAGGTTGAGGTCGACGAGATCGGCCCGTCTCTGCGGTACGCGACCGCCAAGGTCAACAAGGCCTCGCGCGGTGGCGGCGGCGGTGGAGGTTTCGGCGGCGGCGGTGGTGGCGGGGCTTCCCGCTCCAGCGAGCCTGCCGACGATCCGTGGGGCAGTGCCCCGGCCTCCGGTTCCACCGCGGCCGACGACGAACCGCCCTTCTGATCTGGGCGATACAACTTATCTAGCTAGAAAGAAAGAGATTCACCATGGCGAAGACGACTAAGCGCCGTCCTGCCCCGGAAAAGCCGGTCAAGACACGTAAGTGTGCGTTCTGCACCAAGAAGGCGCTGAATATCGACTACAAGGACACCAACCTGCTGCGCACGTACATCAGTGAGCGCGGCAAGATTCGTGCCCGCCGGGTCACCGGAAACTGCGTTCAGCACCAGCGCGATATCGCGATCGCGGTCAAGAACGCCCGCGAGGTTGCCCTGCTGCCGTTCAGCTCGGCGACGCGGTAAGGCCGGAGGGACATCTGATGAAGCTGATTCTGACGACCGAGGTCGAGCACCTCGGCGCCGCCGGTGACACCGTCGAGGTCAAGGACGGTTACGGACGCAACTACCTGCTGCCCCGTGGACTGGCGATTGTCGCCACCCGCGGTGCCGAGCGCCAGGCGACCGACATCCGTCGTGCTCGCGAGGCCAAGGAGATCCGCGGTGTCGAGCACGCCAACGAGATCAAGCAGACGATCGATGGTCTGGGTGCCGTCAAGCTGACGGTGAAGACCGCCGGCGAGGGCAAGCTGTTCGGTTCGGTGACCGCCGCTGACGTGGTGGGCGCCATCAAGGCCGCCGGTGGCCCGAACCTGGACAAGCGGACCGTCACCCTGCCGAAGGCTCACATCAAGCAGATCGGTTCGTACGCGCTGGACGTGCATCTGCACGCCGGGGTGGCAACCAAGGTCACTGTGGATGTAGTCGCCGAAGGCTGATCGATCCGAAAAACTGCCGGGTCAACGGCGTCGCGGATTTCCGCGGCGCCGTTGCCGTATCTACTGGCGAATGTACTGTACGCGTGTGCCAGTCCAGCGAAGCTACCTCTAGTTAACCTAGAGGGTTGATACGGGTAACAGAACACGCCCGAAGACGCAACCTACTGCGACACGCCGGACGGATTCCCATCCACAGTCCTGTCAATTAGTTCACCAGCTGCCAACTGGGAAAAGTGCAGGAATGTAGGTAGCTATCCCCAGGTTTTCCCCAACCCCCTAACACCGGGTTGGACAGTAGTCCACACCCCATGCCCAGGCTCATCCACAGGGGTACTTGGCAGGGTGCGTAGCAACATCTAACGTCTACCGCGGCGCGCCGGGCCACCGCACTTGTCGGACCCCGCCGCGATCATGTGTTCGACTGGATTCGAGTAGGAGGACCCGCGCGCCGTGGCGATAGTCGACGATTTGGGCCAGTCCGGTCCAGTTGCCCCTCCCGAGGAGGAATTCGGCCGTCAACCACCTCAGGATGTGGCTGCCGAACAGTCCGTGCTGGGCGGGATGCTGCTGTCCAAGGACGCCATCGCCGATGTTCTGGAGAAGCTGCGGCCCCACGATTTCTATCGCCCCAACCACCAGAGCGTGTACGAGGCGATCCTGGATCTGTACGGCAGGGGAGAGCCCGCCGATGCGGTGACGGTGGCGGCCGAGCTGGACCGGCGCGGGCAGCTGCGCCGGGTGGGTGGTGCGCCGTATCTGCACACCCTGATCTCCACGGTGCCGACGGCCGCCAACGCCGGGTACTACGCCGGGATCGTCGCCGAGAAGGCGCTGCTGCGCCGCCTGGTGGAGGCCGGGACCCGCGTGGTGCAGTACGGGTATGCAGGGGCCGAGGGTGCCGATGTGGCCGAGGTGGTGGACCGGGCGCAGGCCGAGGTCTACGACGTCACCGACCGGCGGATGTCGGAAGACTACGTGCCGCTCGAAGAGCTGCTGCAGCCCACGATGGACGAGATCGACGCGATCGCGTCGGCCGGCGGCATCTCCAAGGGTGTGCCGACGGGGTTCACCGATCTGGACGAGATCACCAATGGCCTGCACCCGGGCCAGATGATCATCGTGGCGGCTCGACCGGGTGTGGGTAAATCCACCCTCGGCCTGGATTTCATGCGCTCCTGCTCGATCAAGCACCAGCTGCCCAGCGTCATCTTCTCCCTGGAAATGAGCAAGACCGAGATCGTCATGCGACTGCTCTCGGCCGAGGCGAAGATCAAACTGGGCGATATGCGCTCGGGCCGGATGAGCGATGACGACTGGACCCGGCTAGCGCGGCGGATGAGTGAGATCAGTGAGGCGCCGCTCTACATCGACGACTCGCCGAACCTGACGATGATGGAGATTCGCGCCAAGGCGCGACGGCTCAACCAAAAGGCCGGGCTCAAGCTGGTGGTCGTGGACTACCTGCAGCTGATGACCTCGGGTAAGAAGCACGAATCCCGTCAGCAGGAAGTCTCGGAGTTCTCCCGAAACCTCAAGCTATTGGCCAAGGAGCTCGAGGTTCCGGTCATCGCGATCAGTCAGCTGAACCGTGGTCCCGAGCAGCGCACCGACAAGCGGCCGCAGGTCTCGGATCTTCGTGAATCTGGCTCGCTGGAACAGGACGCCGACATGGTGATCCTGTTGCACCGCCCCGATGCGTTCGAGCGGGACGACCCGCGCGGTGGTGAGGCCGACCTGATCCTGGGCAAGCACCGTAACGGCCCGACGGCAACCATCACCGTGGCGCACCAGCTGCACCTGTCGCGCTTCACCAACATGGCGCGCTAGATGTACTGACCACGGACGTTGGTGACGGCGTGGTGAGGTGACATGACGAAGACCTCCGAGTGGAGTGCGAGCTGTCTAGGGACGCTCACCAAAACTTCTTAACGCCTTCTGTCTGCGGCTTGTGTGGGCGTGGCTGCCGCGGATCCGCAGGGGATGCCGGACCAGTACCAGCAGTTCGTGACGGACGATGGTTGGACGGTCGGTTTGACGCTGACCAATGAGGTCATCGATCACATCGACAACATCGCTGGTGCGAGCCACTCATGGCAGGCGCGAGTGTCCTACCGTGCAGAGGCGACCATCACGGGTTCGGGGTCGGCTGTCATCCAGGATGCGCAGTTGGAGACGGGGTACTTCGTGGGCTGCCGGACTGACTCTTCCTCGGGTGTGGAGTTGGGTGGCGACCTCGGCTTGACGCTCTCTCAGCAGGTGTTCGGCCAGGGCTACGGCGGTGGCTACGGACAAGGCAGTCAGAGTGGCGGTGGCGGCGGTGGCTTCGGTGGTGTGTCCGGAGGCGGCTCGTTGGGCGCCCAGGAGCACATCGGTGGATACATGCGCGTGCTGCTCAAGCCGGGTGGCTTGGCCCAGTTGCCGATGGACCGCATCAATTTCCGGAACATGCGTGCGGTTTCTCAGGTGCGCAATCAGAACGTGGAGGCCGATGGCTGTGGCGGTCAGGTGAAGATCCAGTCCTTCGCGACATTCCGGATCCGCACCGAGAACGGCAATGACACCCAGACCATCTACGGCGAACCCAAGGACCTATAGACAAATGACTCGGGAACCTGCAGGAACGGTGCTGATCGATCACACAGCGAGTCTGTTGGAGCTGCGGAAATGTTGATCGACTGATGGTTGACAAGTTAGCTGTACTGATCTATGGTGCCATTGAACAGCTCAATTCTGATAATGTGAGTTTCCTCGATCTGTCGGGGATTCGGAAATGGGCCCGGTCGGTCATGGGGAGCTTGGGGGATATGGTGCGGAGCATGACCTGCCGCCGCGGTACGGGCCATGCCGACTTCAGCACATATATCGCGGCTGGATTCAGCCAGCTTCGTCGGATACGGATCGCGCCGGCGGTGACTGTGCTGGTTGTTCCGTCGGCGATCATGAGCCAGGCCGCCAGTCCCGCCTGTGCCGATCCCAATGGCCCGGGTGTGCCGCCGGCGAAGCCAATCCCGCATCCGGTGGCTCAGTCCGGCGACATGCCCCGCGTGCAGAACATCGGGGGAGCGCAAGCGAAAACCAACACCCCGTTAGGGCTCGGTCCCGACGTTGGTCAATTGCGGTTCTCGTCGAATAACAACCCACCACTGCCGCACCTGAGCTTGCGAGAAAGAAGGCACCGGTCATGACGCCAATGAAGCCGCGCAAAATGTCTGTACCCGTGGGTGTCCGGCGCGGCTTGGCGGCTGTTGCGGTTAGCGCAGTGGCCTTGGCGGGCTGGCAGATCACCGACGAGCCGACTGGGATTGGAGCTATCAATCTGGTACCGGGCGCCACCGCGGATCCCACAGGTCCTACAGGCGGCCCGGGCGGTGGGATGCCCGACGGCGGAGGCTCTCAATTCCAGCCCCCAGGCATGCCCAGTTCGATGCCCGACTACCAGGGCGGTATCAACCAGCCACCACTGGATCAGAACAGCGGAATCAGCATCTATAACAGCGGCGCCCCCCAAGCGGGGCAACAAGTCGGCCAGCAGGCTGGCCAGCAGGCCCAACAGGGTGTGCAACAACCCCAGCACGGCACTCAGCCCCCCGACTACCAAACCGCCACCCCCTACACTCAGGGGCCCGGTAAAGCCAATCCGGACTATCAAGCACCGCAACAAAACTCGCCTCAGCAAGGCTCGCAGCAGCAGCCGCAGAATCAGCAGCCGAGTCAAGCTCCCAACCAAACACAGCACCCGACTCAAATTCCCAGCAGTGCACAGCCAGCACCTACCCAGCAGCCCGGCCAGTCCAAAACTGAGGACAGTACGACTAGACAGCTGTCGGGCAGAGTCAAGCAAGCGTCGCTGACCAGACCCCAACAGATAAACCCCAATCCGAATCCTGCGCCATGTTCAGGAGCGATCGCGGTGTGAGGCGTTTGATGTTCAAGATTCAGGCTTCCGAAAGGTTCTAGAGCTAATGTCAGGTAGCGCGAAGTGGGCGATTTATCTGGGTAGTGCCCTCACTTTGGTGTGTGCGCTATTCGTCGGATTCCTAGCCTCGGACCACGGAAAAGCGTCCGTGTACGTCACGCGCGACTTTCAATCGATCGCCAATGAGGTACCCAACAAAGGACTGGGCCGGGACGAATGCGTCTCTATCGCCGGTACTGCTGAGCTACCGTTAGTGCAAGCTGAGGCCTGCGGAAGCGCAACAAGCACCTACAGAATTGTGCAACGTGCGAGCAGCGTCAAAGGGTGCATCTCGGATGTGGATATCGCATACGCCTACACCACAGATACAACGAGCGGCGCGCTATGCATGGATTACGACTGGTCCACAGAGCACTGCATGGCGATATCTGAAAACTCTGTATCTAAAGAGCCGTGTGTGGAGCTGGGCTCAGTCAAACCAACATTTGTCGTTGTGGGCGGCATTGACGTGAGTTACTGCCGAAGCGGCGGAGTCGCGCACCCGATACGGCGATTTACAGTCTGCACGACTCCAAACTAGCTGTGCATTGTTCAGGAAAGGTTAGGCGGTAGTAACATGGTTAACGCCAGTTGCGGGATGATTTTCCTCGCATTATCGCAGGCGGGGCTCTGGATCTGGTTACGCGGACGAGTCACAAGTAACAACCTGCCGCGAAACCAGTATGTGGGAATAAGGACACCCAGCACGATGCGTAGCGATGCCGCGTGGCGCGCTGGCCAAGAGACGGGTACGCGACTTCTGCTGTGGAGCCTGCCCCTGCACGGCATCGCAGCAGTTCTCATGATCGTCAACATCACGGTCTGGCCTGAAACTGTGTCATTTGTGCTCCTCACCGCTGTCGTCTGGCTTGTCTTCTATCTGGGCTGGATCATCTTTGCCACCAGTCGGGCCGGATCTGCTGCGCGTGCCGTGCCGGAAGGCGACTAGCTAATGCGGCATAACAATCTGCGCAGCTTGCGCCGACGAGCGCTGGTCGTGCTCTTGGCATGCAGCCTCATCTTCGGCGCGAACCACCTTCGACAGCCGGCTGAGTCCAGTACCCCAACAGCGGCGGCGACCCCATCAGGGGTGCCGTACAGCAGTCACGAGATCGTCGAATTTCTGGTCTTGAATAGTGGAAGGATTACCCACGAGCATCCCGGCCTATCGATCGGCGCACCCATTGCTGGTATCGCTAACGATAGCGATCGCCGCGAGATCGTCAACACAGTCACGAACTGTGTTGGGCAGGTGGATAAGAACTTCCAATCTTCAGTGACGGACAATTTTCAGAGCGGGCAGCCCTATCGGGTCGAACAGGCCATAAATCAATTCAACGAAGACATCAAAGAATGGGGTGTCCGCGCAACCTCAAAATCCTCCCGAACGCTAGCATCGCCCTGCGACTACCAATACCCGGACGGGCTACCTCAACGAGACCCCGGAAGCGGCTGGTACAAAAATAACGGACTAATCCTCACCGACTACGTGGCGGTCGGTTCAGTCACATTCGGCGCCTGGGGCACGGTGGCGGTAGCGGCAGCACTCAGCCTGGTGGTTCTGGTCACCGGCGCTGCAGTGGTAAGCGTTGTGGCGATCTTCGTCCCGATTTTCATTACCTACCAATTCGAGCACCGACCCAAGCAGATCGATTTCGATGAGGCGGTCCGTAAAATTGTTCTTGAGCTGAGACCTCACCCATGAGATCCCGGCCAGAACCAGCCAGCCGAACGCAGCGGCGCAGGCGGCGTGTGATGGCTGTATTTGTCTCCACCTCGGTGGCGCTGTCGGCGTTCTTCGGAACGGCACTTCTGACCACCTTGCCGTCAAACGCGATGATGGGACGATCAGATGCCGTGCAGTTGAAGCTGTTCTTCAACGTGGTGGCAAGCCAAGGATTCGGCTTCTTCACACGCGCCCCCCAGTCTGAACAGACCGATGCCTACCAGGTACTACCTGACGGCAGCATGCACAGCCTGCTCATCACCCCGCAGACACGAAGCAGCAACCTCTACGGTGTCAGCCGCCGGCAGCGGGCACAAGGCCCAGAGCTCGCAGCCCTTGACCGCCAGCTCACCCAGGGCTGGCGAGACTGCGAATCCCGGATGAGAGAGCGTTGTCTGACATCAACCACCCCGATCGACGTGCCCCAAGTAAAGAACGAAAGCCCAATCCCCACTATCTGCGGCGACGTCATCTTTACCGTCGAACACATCACCAAGTGGGCATATCGCGACCTCATTTCAGATCGATACGCCGTCTTCAAGTTCGCCCGCGCCAATGTCCAGTGCAACGGAACCTAAGGTGAAATCTTACGCGCACCAATATTCATTCATTAGCAGAATAGTTCGATTCGATCACCGAAATCTCTGGTTCGCGATCGGCCGCTCGACATTAGCGGCTGCGACATTGAGCGAGATCTGGCTCACGCCCCTATCGGCGCTCTTCCATCCAGTCGGCGGAGTCGGAGGACCGCGGTGCTTCCTCGGATACGCCTCACTGTACTGTATGCCGCTATTCGGCGTCGGTATAGCTGGGCGAACCATTTTGTTGGGCGCAGTATTGATTTTAGTGGTTATCGGGTACCGGCCCCGTCTTCTCGCGCTACCTCACCTTTGGGCTACCCTGTCCATATCTACATCAATAACACTTCCCGACGGCGGTGACGCCATAGCCTTGATATTCGTCCTTTTAATAACCCCATTGTGTTTGATCGACAGTAGAACTTCGCACTGGCGGCATCCCTCAAATCGTATGCGCGTGGAGTACCGTGCCATTGGGTATGTGATCTCGTGGGTAGGTCGCATACAGCTGTTCTTTATATACGCGCATAGTGCTATATCGAAGATGGGTGTCGAGGACTGGGCTAATGGAACGGCATTCTATTATTTTGCGCGTGACAAGATGTTCGGCTCGGCAGGAATCCTGAGTAACCTTACTCTAAAAGTCTCAGCCCTTCCTTTCGGGGTGGTTGCCATCACGTGGGGGGCTATCGTTCTGGAGTTGGTCATGGCGGTGGGGATTCTGGCAACTCCGCGAATCAGAGCTATGACAATGTATGCAGCCATAGTTCTTCACGTCGCGATCTTCTTTTCACTTGGGTTGTTTAGCTTCTCGGCGGTGATGGTCGGAGTCTCTGTGCTATCTGCTAATCCTGATAGGGCTGCGCTACGCAATGTAAGTCCGGATAAAGAACCTATTCGTTCTGATTGGAATCGAGGAAGAAGGTTGGCTTCATGGGGCATGCATTAGACAACTCGAATAGCTCAGGCGCGATCGATATCGGCCGATCGATATGCAAATTCATACTGATCACATATGCCCTGGTATCCGTGATATATGTAGTTCTTGCCGCCCGCGGGTATCAGTTGGCACTTGACAACAAACTGATGCCGAACCGCTACTTTGGTTTTAGGAATGCGGATACATTTGCCAGTGTAGATGCTTGGAATGCCGCCCAATCGACCGGATTTACCTGGGCTCTGTTCGCGGGTGGAGCTACGCTGGCGATCGGAGTTGTCATTCTTGCTGTGGCATACGTGCGCCGCTGGTCACCGATGGTCCATATTGCGATAGCGGTCATCGCACCGCTGGCACTTCTCGGGGCGCTGGGCGCGGCATACTACCAGGCTAATGCGGCGGCCACCGATGTCGCCAGACACATTGTTGTAGATACCCAACCTGTCATCTGATCGTGTGGCACCGCTCCCGTGGCCACTAGCCGGACCCTGACGAACGGTGCCCGGCCTTCAAGTGGGCTGGGTGTTAACACTCGTGGTGACCAGTCGGTACTTCAAATGTCAGGTCAGGGTGCTGCGCATTTGAAGCGGAGATCGACAAGCGCCGGCGTCTCGAAGCGGAAGAAGAGCGTCGCCTGCGTTAGTGCCGTAGGAGTTGGCGCCGGGCAGGAAGTGGCTTGGGTGTCGCGCCCCGGCTATGAGGACCGATACTGGTCATATGGCTGATCGCAACGTGCTCGGCGGCCCGTTGGAACCGTGCGGTACCGAACCGCTCACCGGCTTCTACCGCGACGGCTGCTGTTCGACGGGGGACGAAGACCGCGGCCTGCACACGATCTGTGCGGTGGTGACCGCGGGATTTCTGGAGCATCAACAGTCTATCGGCAACGATTTGTCCACGCCGTCGCCGCGCTATCAGTTCCCCGGTCTGGTCCCCGGCGACCGCTGGTGCGTCACGGCGGCGAATTGGCTGCGGGCCCATCACGACGGACATGCCGCTCCGGTGGTGCTGGCGGCCACACACGAACGAACCCTCGACGTAGTCGCGCTGGACGTGCTGCGGCAGTACGCCGTCGATGTGCCCGACGATCCACGAGACCTGTAGTGACGGGAAGACTTGTGGCGCGCTAATGCGACGATAGATCCATGACTGCAACGCTTGTCGCGAAGAATGTGGCCGGCGGATTCGCCCATCGCACCCTTTTCGAGTCACTCGATCTGACCGTGGCGCCGGGTGATGTGGTCGGCGTGGTGGGCGCCAATGGTGCCGGTAAGAGCACGCTGCTGCGCATCTTGGCAGGAGATCTGGAGCCGCTCGGCGGTGTGGTCAGCGTCGCCCCCGCGGATGCGTTCGTCGGGTGGCTTCCGCAGGAGCATGAACGGATCGCCGGGGAGACGGTCGCCGCCTACATCGCGCGTCGTACGGGATGCACCGCCGCGACGCAGGCCATGGAAACCGCTGCGGCGGCCTTGTCGGACCCGGATCAAGATCCTGCACACGGCGATCCGGCCGACGCCTACGCCGCGGCGCTGGATCACTGGCTTGCCTCGGGTGCTGCGGATCTCGACGAGCGGCTGCCGGCCGCCCTGGCGGACCTCGGACTCGATTCGGATGCGGTGCTGCCGGAATCGACCATGATGACCGCCTTGTCGGGAGGGCAGGCGGCGCGGGTGGGTTTGGCGGCGCTGATGCTGTCGCGATTCGACATCGTTCTGCTCGACGAGCCCACCAATGACCTCGATCTCGACGGACTGGCCCGGCTGGAGGACTTCGTCCGGGACCTTCGGGGCGGTGTGGTGTTGGTGAGCCACGATCGAGAGTTCCTCGCGCGCAGCGCCACTCACATCCTCGAGCTGGACTTGGCTCAGAACACCACCACCGTCTTCGGCGGCGGGTACGAGAGCTATCTGGAAGAACGAGAGATCGCTCGACGGCACCGGCGCGAACAGTACGACGAGTTCGCGGAGAAGAAGGCCGACCTGGTGGCACGTGCACGCACCCAACGCGAATGGTCGAGCCAGGGCGTCCGCAACGCGATGCGTAAGGCTCCCGATAACGACAAGATCCGGCGCCGCGCGGCATCGGAGTCCAGCGAGAAGCAGGCGCAGAAGGTGCGTCAGATGGAGAGCCGGATCGCCCGTCTTGAGGAAGTGGTCGAACCGCGCAAGGAATGGGTGCTCGAGTTCACCATCGGCGCCGCGCCACGGTCGAGTGCGGTCGTGGCGACACTGGACAATGCCGTTGTGCGGCAAGGTGATTTTGTGCTGGGTCCGGTGTCGCTTCAGGTCGACGCCGGTGAGCGGATCGGCATCACCGGCCCGAACGGAGCGGGAAAATCGACACTGTTGAGACTGCTGTTGGGTCGTCAGCAGCCCGACGAGGGGCGCGCGAGCCTGGGTGCCAACGTCGCCATCGGTGAAATCGACCAGGCGCGTGCCGATTTCGCCGGCTCCGAGCGTCTCGTCGATCGTTTCGAGCAGCGCGTCCCGTCCTGGTCGACCGCCGATGTGCGCACCCTGCTGGCCAAGTTCGGCCTGCGTGCCGACCATGTGGAACGCGCCGTTGACGAACTCTCTCCCGGCGAGCGAACCCGTGCCGGCCTTGCCCTGCTGCAGGCGTGTGGGACCAATGTGCTGGTTCTCGACGAGCCGACAAACCATCTGGATCTCGCTGCCATCGAGCAGCTTGAGCAGGCGCTCGAGACCTACGACGGTGCGCTGCTCCTGGTGACGCACGATCGACGGATGCTGCAGAACGTTCGGTTGGATCGCTCCTGGGTGGTCGAGAACGGCCGCGTGGCCGAGCTTTAAACGGCTGGCCGGTGCTATCCGCTGTTGCGCAGTGCGGTGGCCAGCCCGCTCATCGTGAGCAGTATGCCGCGCTGAACCAGCTCGGCTTGATCGCCGGAGCGGTACCGCCGCAGCAGCTCGACCTGTAGGTGGTTGAGTGGCTCCAGGTAGGGGAATCGATTGAACACCGATCGCGCCAGTGCCGGGTTGTCGGCGAGCAGGTCCTCATGACCGGTGATCAGTTGATGCATGGCGATGGTTCTGTCGTGTTCGGCGACGATCTTGTCGAACACTCGATGCCGCAAGTCCTTGTCCTCGACGAGCTCGGCATACCGTGCGGCCAGCCCCATATCCGACTTGGCCAGTACCTGGGCCATGTTGGACAGCACCGTCCGGAAGAACGGCCACTGAACGTAGAGCCGCTGCAGTACCTCGAGCCGGCCGTCGCCGTCGGAGATCCACTGCTCGAAAGCCGTTCCCGTGCCATACCAGCCCGGCAGCATCACCCGAGATTGACTCCATGCCAGCACCCAGGGGATGGCGCGCAGGTCGGCGATGGACGTCGTGGGTTTGCGTGAGGTGGGCCGGCTGCCGATGTTGAGCGCCCCGATCTCGCTGACGGGTGTGGAGGCCTTGAAATACTCGACAAAGCCTGGTGTTTCGTGCACCAGATCGCGATAGGCGCGCTGCGCCCGCTCGGCCAGATCATCGAGTACTTCGTATGCGGCAGCGGCTATCTCGCCCAAACCTTCGACATCGAGCAGCGTCGACTCCAAGGTGGCGGCCAGCAGGGTCTCCAGGTTGCGATGCGCCGTGCGCGGCTCGGCGTACTTGGCCGCGATCACCTCGCCCTGTTCGGTGATCCGAAGCGAGCCCGATACCGCGCCCGGTGGCTGCGCCAGGATGGCGTCGTAGCTTGGCCCGCCGCCGCGGCCCACGGTGCCGCCGCGGCCATGGAAGAGCCGTAGTCGAATCCCGGTCTTGCGCGCAGATTCCACCAGGTCCAGCTCGGCACGGTAGAGCGCCCAGTTGGCAGCCAGGTAGCCGCCATCCTTGTTGGAGTCGGAGTATCCGAGCATGACCTCTTGGCTCTCACCGCGAGAGGACACCAGCGCGCGATACAGCGGGAGTTTCAGCGCGGCTTCGAGAATGTCCGAACCGTGGCGTAGATCGTCGATGGTTTCGAACAGCGGAACGATTCCCACCGGGCAGAACGGCCGCGGGCGCGAAGCGTCCAACAGGCCGGCCTCTTTCAGCAGAATCGCCGCTTCCAGCATGTCCGAGACCGATTGACACATCGAGATGATGTAGTTGGGCACCGCCCCGGGACCGTAGGTTGCGACAGCCCGCGCGGCAGCGGTGACGATGTCGAGTTCCTTGCGGGCCAGTTCGGAAAGCTCGGCGCCCGCACTGACCAGCGGACGGCGTGTACGTAGCTCGGCGACCAGTATCTCGACACGCTCGGGTTCCGGCAGCGAGCGGTAGTCGGCATGCACACCGGCCCAGGCCAATAACTCGGACACGACTTCCTCGTGGATCTCCGAGTTCTGCCGCATATCCAAGCCGCTGAGATGAAATCCGAAGACATGCACAGCTTCCCGGAAAGCACTGAGGCGATCATCGGCCAATACCGAACTGCCGTGCGTACGCAACGAGGCGTTGACAACGTCAAGGTCGGCAAGCAGTTCCTGGGGCGAGACATAGGGGCTCAGCCCCAGATCCAGACCGTGCTCCGGCAGATCGTCAAGGATCTGTGTCGCGGTCGCGGTAAGACGCGCGTGAATTACCCGTACAGCGCGACGGTAGGGCTCGTCGGCGCGAGCAGTTTCGCCGCCTTGCTCGGCCAGCGCGGTCAACTCGGGGGAGACGCTGACCAAACGGGCGGACAGGGACAGTTCCTGCTCGAGAGCCACCAGTTGTTCGAAGTAGTACGAAATGGCCGTGCTGGCGGCGCTGTCTGTCGCAAGATGCACCACCTCGGCGGTGACATTCGGATTTCCGTCCCGGTCTCCACCGATCCACGAGCCGGGCCGCAGGATCGGCTCGGTGAGTAGTGGGGCGTCGGGCCATCGGCGACGTAGCGCCGCGCGAACCTCGGCGTTGATGCTGGGTATCACCTCGAAGAACGCGGCACGGTAGTACCGCAATCCCACCGCGATCTCGTCTTGAATTTTCAATCGGGACAGGCGGATTAGTGCGGTCTGCCACAGTGTGAGAATGTGACGCCGCAGTTCATTGTCGATGTCGCGGCCCGTCTCGGTGCGCGAGAGCCCGTGTAGCCGTAGCCGCATCAATTCGGTGATTCGGTGTTGTGTGTCGAAAACGGTGCGGCGACGGGTCTCGGTCGGGTGGGCAGTGATCACCGGCGATACCAGGGCGCCGGTCAGGGCATCGGCCACGGACGCGGAATCAAGCCGCGCGGCATCGAGTTTGAGATACGTGGCGGCAAGAGTGCTGTCTTGCGGTGCGGCGCCCGCGTTGACATGAACGGCGCGCCGTCGCTCCCGATGGATGTCTTCGGCCACATTGGCCAACAGGGCGAAATGCGTAAAGGCTCGGATGACCGGGATGGCTTGGTGGATGTCGATGCCGTTGAAGAGTTCTGCGAGTTCGGCGCGATCGATCTCCGATCGGCGCACCCGAAACGATTCCACCCTGGCCCGTTCGACGAGGTCGAATACCTCGTCGCCGGACTGCTCGCGCACCGTGAGTCCCAGGATTGTTCCCAACAGCCGGATGTCCTCACGCATCGGCTCGGTGGCCTCCCGGCCCACCTGTGTTCGGGTAACCGCGCCGATCGGTGCAAGATCCGAAGCCTCAGCCATACCCCGAGTATCCGTGGCGAGGCAACTATCCGCACGACGAGCTTCAGCCGGAGAGTTGTCTACAACCTCATGGATGGAAGTTCCACTGGCCGATGTCCTGGGCCAGCGCGTCGCTGACGTCGACTTCGAGGCCGCCGACGACGGGCCCCGGATTGGATGCGGTGCTTACGATGCGTTGGTAGAGAACCGCGCCGGGGAAGACCTGGCCGCGAGACCAAGACCGGGTCTGCCAGGCCCACACGTGACCGGGCGAGCGTGAGTTGCCGATCACGCCGTCGGCCGCCGCCCACTGGCACGGATTGATGCCGCCGTAGATGCCGGTGCGCTGCACTCCCAGTACCGAATTGATGCCCTTGAACCACTGCAGCGCAACGTCGTTCCAAGTGTCGCGGTTGATGTCGTCGTCCACCGAGAAGAAGACCGGTGCGCTCTGGCCGCCACCGGCAGCGGTGTGCAGCTGCCAAGCCGTGCGTGCGTCCTCGACGCCACCGGCGAATCCGCGGGTGAAGTCCGAAGGCGCTGTCCCGCCGGGCTTTCCGTATTGAAAGTTGCTGACGATCACCAGCCCGGCCGCGGTGAGCGCCTGGGCGTAGGGCCGGGTGATCGGTTTGGCGCCCATGGACGAACCGGGACGTGAGGTCGAGACGTAGTTGATCACTCCCGAGTGTCCGGCGGCTTTGATGTCCGCCGCCGGGATCTGGCGCATGGCGAAGTCGATCAAGGTGGGAGCTGCGGCCTCGGCCGTCGGCATGCCGGCAGTGGCCGACGCCACACCCAGCCCAGCCAGTGCCGATACCGCGGTGGCGTAGCGCAGCGCATCACGCCGGGTGACCGGACGTGAGGAGCGCCGAAGTCTTTCATTCCCCGACGAGTCGTGCATTTCGCGATGTTAACAAAGTGACTGCTGTTAAAGCTGTGACGATGGCGCCACTTTCATAACGCTCTGGCATCAATGCGCAGGATCTCGTGATCTGCACGCGCTCAGTAGTTTTCGAATGCGGAGCCGCGGCTAATTGCTGTAGAGATGCAGGACGCGAGCTGCCGTTGTGGCGATATCGCCGCTCAGCCCCACGATGGGCGGACCGCCGCGCTGGTGGATGACGTTCGCCAGGACGATCACATAGGTGTCCGACCCCGGGTCCATCCACAGCGAGACTCCAGTGAAGCCGGAGTGGCCGAAGCTGCCGATGGGAAAGAGCATGCCGCGCGGCTTGGACAGCTCGGTGTCGATATCCCAGCCGAGGCCGCGCAGGCTCTGCCCCGATATCGCCGGATAGGCCGGTGCGAGCAGGGGATCTGTTGGGTTGGGGCTGTTTTCGATGGCCTGGCGAGTGGCGTTGTTGGCAGCCTCGAGCTGTGTGGCGGAATGGCCCGGCTGCTGCGGAGCCGTCATCAATTCAAGGGTGGATCTCTTCAAAGGGAACGGGCTCGGGCGTCCGGCAAGCCGATCGAGAAGCGCCTGCGCGTACCGGCCGATGTCGTCGATCGTCGAGAACACGCCCGCGCTGCCGGTCACACCGCCCATCCGGCGCGCGGTCGGGTCGTGCACGGTACCGCGCAGCAGCCGGTCGTAGTGGGGGTTGATGCCCGGAGTGTCGTCGTCGTGAGCCGTCGGTGCGATGCGCGTCAGCAGATCGGTGTTCCAGGCGCCCGCCGGGCACGGCGCAACAGTCGTCTTGTCGAAAGCGATTGCCGTACCGGTGATTCGGTGTGCGCCGCAGGCCTTGTCCGCGGGCAGATAGCGAGTATCGGCCATGCCCAATGGGGCAAAGACGTTGTCCTGCACGTAGACATCCAAGGTCGTCCCGGTGATCTTCTCGATCAGCGCGCCCAGAATGATGAAGTTGATATCGGAGTAGTGGAATCTCGTGCCGGGGTCGAATGTCAACGGAACGGTGAGTGCGCGCTGGATGCCATCTGCCTTGTCCGCCTTGGCCAGTCCCCAAGGGCCCTGATGGCTCAGGTCGCCGCCGATGCCCGAGGTGTGGGTGAGCAGCATGCGAAGTGTTACCTGGGCGCGTCGCGGGTCGTCGGTGGGGTTGTAATCCGGCAGGTATGTCTGCACGGGCTCGTCGATCTGAACCAGGTTCTTTTCGTACAGCTGGAGAAGGGCCACGCTGGTCGCAAGGGGTTTGGTCAGCGACGCCACATCGAAGATCGTGTCCGCGGTCATCGGCTCGGCGGGTGCGGGCGACCCGTCCAGCCCCGGCTCATCGGGGAGCTTGCGCCAACCGAAAGCTTGCCGGAAGACGGTCTTGCCGCCGTGCCCGATGTGAACCACGGCACCGGGCAGCCGCGGTGCCGCGACGGCATCGTTGACCAGGCGGGTGACGGGCGCGAAGAGACCTTCGGGAACCACACTCGGCGCGGCGATCTGATGCGCTGAATGCCCACAAGAAGGCACCGACACGCTGAAGACGGCTGTTCCGACGACCAAGGCCCGGGCGACGCGCCATCCGGACAGCTTCACCCGACCGACAGTACGGTCATGTCTGTTGCGAGGCCATCAAGCGTGCGATACCGCGCATCACCGTGCGGCGTGCGGCGTACCGGACATGCCCGGACAGTGACCGCGCCGGTGCGGCGGGTGCGGTGCCCAACCGGGGGAACAGCGCCAGCGCGTTGCCCCGGTCGACCGCGGTCCGGGCCGCCTGCTCCAACGGAAAGTTCTCCAGGCCGGCGGCGAACAACTGCGAGGCCGGCAGCGGCGCAAATGGCCAGTCCGATCCGAAGGTGATGTGGCCTGGCTTGGCGAAGGCCAGCAGCGACGGCAGCGCGGCGGGGCTGGAAGACAGTGCCGTGTCGAAGTAGAAGCTTGCGAAGTCATCCAGATTGTCGGTGGGGCTGGCACCCGTATCGGAGGTGATGGCCACCGCCATGCGGTGGCTGGCGTAGGGCACAAAGCCCCCCGCGTGGCTGAGGATGAACTTGATGTTCGGATACTTACGGCGGATTCCGTTGCGGACCAAGAGGTATGCCGCACGGGTCGTGTCCAGAAGGAAATCCGCGGCAAAGGGCAGCACCCCGGGCACAACGGCGCCGGGCAGATCGGCGGGGTGGATGAACACGACGGCCGACCGCGCGTCCAGAGCGGCGAACAGGTCGTCTTGCCCGTCCTGGCCAAGGTAGATCCCGTCGTTGTTGGCCAGCAGCACCACGCCGTCGGCGTGCAAGACATCCAGTGCACGAACGGTTTCCGCGACGGCCTCGTGGACGTGCGGCATCGGGACCGTCGCGAAGAAGCCGAATCGGTTCGGCTGGTCCGCGACAACTCCCGACGTGTAGTCGTTGAGGTCCCGTGCCAGCGCCGCGGCGTCGGCGGCCGAAGACAAAAAGGTGGTGCCCGGTGTGGACACCGACAGGATCGCTGTGGACACATTCAGGGCATCCATGGTTTCCAGGGATGTCTCCGGACTCCAATCGGGTAGGGCCCGTCCACCGGCCTCCTCGATGCCCGCCTTCTGCAACAGCGTGCGGTATAGGGGCGGAATGCAGTGGTGATGGGTGTCGATACGTGCCATGAGAATTCGCCTCGGTTGTCGGGTATGCCTGCGCCTGCAACGCGGGCCAGGCTGTTTCACGGTGCAGCAGTGATTGTGCACCCGCATGCTTGCCGAGGGCTGTTGCGTAACCGCAGGGTGATCTCCGTCCCAAGCGGGGTTTGCGCGCAACCGCTTACAGTGGTTTGTCGGAGGATCTTCGAGAGGACCATATGGCTACGGAAACGCCTGCTACGCGCCTTGAGGCGGACGTCCGGGTCGTGCAGCCGCGCGCTTTCCTGCCGGTCTTCTTGCTGGCCTACTTCGCCTCCGCGGTGGCGCTGCTCGCCGCGGGCGGGGTGAGCATCCCGCTCCGGCTCGCCGAGCTCGACCCGGCCCACAAGACGCAGGCGTTGTCGTTGACGATGGCGCTCGGGGGGATCGCGATCATCCTGGTGACGCCTCCGCTGGGGCATCTCAGCGACACGTCGACCTCGAGGTTCGGTATCCGCAGGCCATATCTCGTGGGCGGCACGCTGGTGGGCGCGCTGGGCCTGACCACCTTGGCCACGGCCCCGTCGGTCGGCGGCGTGGTCGTCGGCTGGTGCATCACCCAGATCGGCTTTGCGGCCACGCTTGTGGTGTTCAACGCGCTGCTGGCGGACCAAATATCGGTGGCAATCAGGGCGCGTGTCGCGGCGGTATTCGGCATCTCGACCAGCCTGGCGCCCGTGATCGGCAGCGTCTTCATCAACGTGCTGCCCAACGACCCCCGATGGTGGTTCGGTTTGCCGGCAGTGCTGGCGTTGGTGTTCAACAGTGCCGCCGCACTCATCCTGCGCGATACGGTCCGGACCCAGCGTGCACACCTGCGGTGGCGTGCGATCCTGGCCAGCTACTGGATAAACCCGATGAAGTACCAGGATTTTGCCTGGGCGTGGATCTGTCGTCTCTTCGTCACGATGTCGGTGCTGTTGGTGACGGTCTACATGCTGTACATCGTCGCGGGCACGCTGGGCTTGTCCGAGCATGAGGCGGCCGCCAAATACGGCGTCATCATCGGCTCGTTCTTGATCACCAACATGCTCACCGCGGCGGTATCGGCATGGTGGTCGGACCGTACCGGTCGGCGCAAGAGCATCGTCTGGACTTCGTGCCTGATCACCGCGGCGGGGTTGGTGATCCTGCTGTTGTTCAAGGATTTTCATGCGCTGTTGCTCGGCGCCGCTGTGATCGGAGCAGGGCAGGGCGCCTACGCCGCAGTCGATCTGGCGCTGATGACGGAGGTGCTGCCCGAAACGGAGTCCTCGGGTAAAGACCTGGGTGTGGTGGCGATGGCGTACCTGATGCCGCAGCTACTGGTGCCCCTGCTGGCGACCGCGCTGTTTGGATTGCACAGCGCCAAGGGCGACTTCAGCGTCCTGTATCTGGCGTCGATGGCCCTGTCGGTTCTCGGCGCGCTGGCGGTACTGCCGATCAAGTCCGTGCGGTAGCGGTCTGCCGATCGCGCGCCTAGGTGATCGATGCGATGGTGCTGTCCGCCGCCGTCGGGGACAACAGATCGATGGTCGGCAGCAAGGCGCGTAACACGGCGGCGTTGACCTCTACCGGCTGATGGGTCACCGCGTGCATGATCCAGCGGCCGGCCTCCTGTGCCGAGAGTGCGGCGGCGCCGTCGTATTCGGCTGTGGGTGCGATCATTTCGGTACGCACCAGAGGGAAGTACACGTTGGTTGCGTGCACGTCCGGGTGCGGCCGCTCGGCGTTGAGACTGCGCCCGAAGATGGCCAATGCGCTCTTGGAGGCCGCGTAAGCCGAAAATCGCGGAAAGGTGTTGGCGTACAATGCCCAGGTACAGATATTGACGAACTGGCCGTGTCCGCGCTCGATCATGCCGGGCAACAGGCCCAGGGTCAGTTGCACGGCCGCGAAGTAGTTCAGAGCCATGGTCCGCTGGTAGTCGTGCAGCCGGTCGGATGCATCCTCTATGCGACGACGAATGGAATGCCCGGCATTGTTGATCAGCACATCCACGTGCTGGTCGGTGAGATTCTGCAGTAACTGTGCGATCGCGGCCTCGCTGGCCAGATCGCATGTGCGCCAATCACATCCGGTTTCCGCGGCGAGTGTTCGAAGTTCCTCCGCTCGTCGGGCCACGCCGATAACGCGTGCTCCCCGGGCGCGCAACTGTGTGACCGCTTCGCGCCCGATTCCCGCCGACGCGCCGGTGACCACCACCGTCAGCTGACTGACATCACGGCCCGGGCCGGACAGGAGGGAGTCGATTCTGGCGGGAAGCAACGTGCGGCGCTGGGCGAGCTCCTGGACGGTACGACGAATAGACACGGGATCCCTCTCCGCTTGCGGTGGGCCAACTCGGTACGGATATGACCACACGGTCATATTATCGGATCGCCTAAGGCCGGGCCCGACTGGGTTGTCACCGCGGCCATGCGTCGCTAATGTGTGCAGTGTTCTAATAGTGAACAGTGATCACTAATGACGACGGAGGCCCGTATGGCGGCATTGCGTGAACAGGCACGAGCGATCCGGCAGCGCGTCATGGCCGAAGTCTTGAGCCGAGGAACGGCGCCGACGATCGCCGAGCTGCTGGCGGAGTTCGCGATGTCAGACGAGGAACTGGCGTCCCTCCTGCGCGACCTCGAGGGCGCGATCTGCGTGGCGCGCCAGGACGAGGAGCACGCGGACTGCCAGACGTTCCAAGACGAGATGCTCACCGAGCCGCAGCCGTCGCTCGGTGAGCTGGTGTACGCACGCCCCTTTGCGACATTCAAGAACCATTATCCGATTACCGTTGGGGGCCAGCAGAAGTGGTATGCCGAATGCGCCGTCGAGGCGTGCGCGATATCGGGGCAGTTCCCCGGCGCGGAGGTGGTCGTGGATTCGGTGTGTCGACAGACCAAAGAGCCGGTTCGCCTCGTCGGACGCGATGGATTCCTGGTGGACTATTCGCCGGTCACGCTTCGGGTGCACCTGGGGTTTCCGGTGAGTGAGATGCCGCATCGGGTGGTCGGTTGGTGCGACTACAACAGTTTCTTCGCATCCGAGGATGCTGCGGACCACTGGAAGTCAGAGCGCCCGCAGATCAAGGGAATCACCCGCGCACCCGAGGAGATGGCCTGCCTGATCACGGGTTCCATCGCAGAGGGGCGCCACGACTACGACTATCAGCCCAGTCTGCCGGTGCTGGCGATGGCGCGGCACATGCGCAAGATGGGGCTTACCCGCACCACGCGGCTGGGATTGCGTGTTCCGGAACCCTTTTGGCTGCCGACGCCGAAGATGCTTTCCAGCTGGAGGCGCAACGGCTTGGGCACCTTCATCCGGGTGAGGTTTCGTTGAGTGATCCAACCAGGGAGGTATCGATGTCACGGGCAGGCGTGTACGCGATGGTGCAGCAGGAGAAGCGTGATCTGGCCGCGCTGCTGCGTCAACTGACGCCGCAGGAGTGGGAGGCGCCGTCGCTGTGTGCGGGATGGCGGGTGCGCGATGTGGTGGCGCACGTGCTGTATGACGGAACACCCCTGCCCACATACCTTTACGAGGTTGTTCGCGTGCGTGGTTCGGCAGATAAGTTGAATCAGCTGTATCTGGACAGGGCGCGAGAATGGTCGTCGGACGCACTGCTCGCCGCCTTCGAGGCCACCATCGAGAAGAGTTACTCGGCGAAAGTCCAGCCGAAGCTGGTCCTTGCCGACCTGCTCATCCATCACCAGGACATCCGGCGTCCGCTGAACCGTTCGCGCACGGTGCCCGAGGGGGCGCTGCGCACCGTGTTGGAGAACCCGGACCCGTTCGTTGACTCGAAGCGGAAAATGCGGGGGCTGCGCTGGGCGGCCACCGACGTGGACTGGACCCACGGCAGCGGGCCAGAGGTTCGAGGCCCCGGCGAGGCGATCGTCATGGCCATCGGCGGTCGCCCGAGTGCGTTGGCGGATCTCCGCGGCGACGGCGTGGCCGCGTTGCGCGGCAGGCTCGGCCACCGGTGAGCGAGCTGTTCATAGACTGACGGTTTCACCCGGACGCTTTTCAACCGAGGATGTGATGTGTCGACCCGGACGAATGCTGCGGATGTGCCCGCGACACGGCGGGCGCGGCAGCGCGCGCAGACCACGGACGAAATCAAGTCGCTGGCAAGAAGACAACTGGCCGACGGCGGCACCGGAGCGTTGTCGTTGCGGGGGATCGCGCGGGAGATGGGCATGGCGCCCGCTGCGCTGTTTCGCTACTTCGAGACCCAGGCGGCGTTGATCACGGCGCTGTGCGTCGACGTCAACGTCGCTCTCGCCGAGGCCATGAGTGCCGGGCAAAGGACCGCGGCCACGGATGATTCGGCGGGCCGGGTCCGGGCGGCATTCGTCGCGGCCCGGCGCTGGGCCCTCGCGCACCCCGGTGATTTCGCACTACTGAGCGGAACCCCCATACCCGGCTATCGCGCGCAGCCCTCCGAAACCGGCTCAGCGGCGATGAAAGTGATTGCGTCCTTTATGGATGCCTACCTCAGTGCGGTGGACAGCGGAGCGGCGGCACCGCAACGGACCAGGTTTCGGCCGTCGGCACCGGGACCCTTGCTTGTGGAGATGTTCGGCGAGGACACGCCCTTGCCGATCGACCCGGCGATTATCGGGATCGGGATCTTCGCGTGGACGTCAATTACCGGATACCTCGCGGGCGAGATCTTCGGAAGTCTTGGTGAGCTGGTCGCGGACAGTGATGCGCTCTATGCCGATCACATCGATACCGTCATGTACGGCATGGGTTTCACCGAGTGAACCATCGCCGACGGCTGGACTCGGCCGCGCTCGCCACGTCGGCACCGCGCTCTGAGATCCGCTCTGCCAGCTCCCCTCCTCGCCGTGAGGCGATCTCCGCTAGCTGGCTGCCGCGCCGTTGAGCGGTATCGGCGAGCTGGGCGCCTCGTTCGCGGGCGTACTCGGCGACCTCCGGAACTTTCTCGCGCGCTACTTCACCCAGCTCTGCCGCTTTGGCCTGGAGAGAATGCGACGCCGGTTCCACGCCGGGAAGCGCGGAGCTGATCGCGGCCACCGCATCACCGGCCGCTTTGCGCGTGCGCCACGACAAGCCTGGTCGTCCCTCGGTGTCGATGCCGGCGATGATCAGCCCGCCCAAGATCGAGATGTTCTTCCAGAAATGAGTCTTCTGCTGCAGCTTCAGGTCTGGGTCAGGCTGACGCCAAAATGCTTGATCGATCAGCGTCGCCGGTACCAGGGTGCTCGCAAGTACCCAGGCCGATACTCGGGGGAACCTGCCGCTGGCCAAGGCCAGCCCGGCGGCGAGCTGAAGAGCTCCATGGATCCTGACGTAGGTCTGCGGGTCGCGCGGTAGATAGCGGCCGGCCGATTCCGGCGCGCTTTCCACCAGGCTTTGAACCAGCGGCTCGGCGGCACGTGCGGACGCTTCCGGATGGCTGAGACCATCGGCGCCCGCGACGATGAAAATGGACCCAAGCATCGGACGGGCGATGTGGCGCACCAACATCTAGAACCACACCTTGCGGCCCGCGACCGGCCTGCCTACCGCCCCCAAGATCCATAAGACGGCTCCGGCCACCACGAGCACGATCCCTACCGTCTGTAGAACCGGAATTGCCAAGACATATCCCAGAACTGCCAGCAGAACACCCAGAATGATCATGACGCTGCTCTCCTTATTCAGGACTCGTGGGCGGCCACCTCGGCTCGCGCCTTGGTGAAGTACCCGCCCGCGCAGC
This sequence comes from Mycobacteroides saopaulense, assembly GCF_001456355.1. Lineage (NCBI taxonomy): Bacteria > Bacillati > Actinomycetota > Actinomycetes > Mycobacteriales > Mycobacteriaceae > Mycobacteroides > Mycobacteroides saopaulense. The sequence continues at coordinate 4,567,357 of NZ_CP010271.1, read as the reverse complement.
TCCGAAACATCCAGACAGTGACCGGACAGTTCGGTAGAGGTCAGTGCTTCTGGTCGTCGCCGTCCGTCGTGTCCCACGTTCCCGGCAGCATCGGGCTGGTTCGGATTTCGGGGGAGTCAGCCGCGAGAGTGGTCAGACCGGCGGCGTCGGTGGCTATCGATGGTTTGTGGACACCGGCAAAACCAAGCCTTCCGGAACCCGAGTGCGACGCGGTCACCGGTGCCGGATCCTCGGGGCCGGTGGAGATGTTGTCGTCCATGGTGGCGTACTCGTGGCGGTATCCGCGATCTTCGAGGTTCCTGCGACGTTGTCTGCGCTTCTTGGCCATTCCGGGATTGCAGGCCAGCGCAGCGGCGGCGGACACGGCGCTGCTCGGCGCATGGGCGGTGGCACCGGTGCTCTGGCCCATGGTCGGTCCGAATCCGAATCCGGGGCCATCCCCACGAACTGCGTACCCGGCGCCTTCCGCTCCCGCGGGTGGTGGCGTGGACGCCGGTGCGGAACTTGGTGTTGCCGTGGATGTAGGGGTCGGCGACGGCGCGGCGGTGCTGGCTGCGGTTGCCGGGCTGCCGGTCAGCGCTACCGCGTGCGGCTGCTCGGTACGTGTAGGGACTACGTCCGCGGGCTGGTCGACGGGCGGGGCTTCTGGCATCTGCGAGAGCCCGGCCAGGGTGATGGCAAGGGGGATCGATATACCCGCGGCCGGACCCATGATCGCGGCATAGATCGGCGTGCCCATCACGGCGAATGTTGCCGCATAGGCGAATACGAAGAACAGTGGCTGCCACGTGACCAGCGCAGCCGCCGGGTTGGTGGAGAAGTCGATGATGATCTGGATGATGGTGCCGACCGGGTCGGTGATCAGTCCCTTGAGTGCCCGGTACATGCCGAGGAAGTGCTGGGAGTTCGCCAGCAACATCTCGATGGGATCGTTCGGATCGGGGATGATGGGTGGCGGTTTGGTCGAATCCTCGGCCGCGGCGCGTGCGACGGAGTCGCTTTCCGGTGAGAGTACCGTCGGTGCCGGTGACGTCGGCGGTGCCGAGGTCAGCGAGACCTCGGAGACTGTCTGGTAGGTGCTCATCACCGTAGCGGCCTGTACCCACATTCGGATGTAGTCGGCCTCGTTGAGCGCGATCGGAATGGTGTTGATACCAAAGAAGTTAGTGGCGACCAATGCGCCGTGCGCCGCATGATTCGCGGCGAGCTCGGCCAGGGTGGGCATGGTCGCAAGCGCCTGGCTGTAGGCGGTGGCCGCGGTTTCGGTCTGGGCGGCCACTCCAGCGCTGGCGGTGCTGGTCTGCTGCAGCCAACTGAGGTAGGGCACGTGCGCCGCCTGGTACTGCTCGGAGCTGGCCCCATTCCATGTGCCGGCTTGAACGGAGCCGAGAGTGGTGGTGAGTTCGGTTGCGGCCGAAGAATACTCGGCGCTCAGCGAGCGCCAGGCGTCTGCTGCGGCAAGCAGTGGCCCGGGACCGGGGCCGCTGCTGAGCAAGGCCGAATGCACTTCGGGAGGCGCTGCCATCCATACCGGCGCCGTCATGACGTGATGCCCGTGTCGCCCATCGGACCGACTGTGGGGGAATCAATTTCGCAACGCATCATCTGACCGGTTCCAGGGCCCGCTCGGGTTGCCTGGCGTCTCCTCTCCAGTGCCCGCCGGCCCTGTTAAATTAGGCCAGCCTAAGATAGGTTAGCGTAACCTCGCGCCCCATGGTGAGGTCCCCGTGATCCGCTGACCCAGGACGGTTGCGCGACGGCAAAACTGGTTGCGCTGTGCACAAACGCGATTCGCGCTAGTCGATAGCCGACAGCGCGTGAAAGCCGCTGTCACAAAGGGGATTATCGGCTCAAATCCCATTGCCCGAAGTCGGCCGCGAGAACATCGTCGACATCTACGTGCACATCGCCGATGAGGGGTCCGGGGTTCGACTCCGTATTGACCGCGGTCTGATAGAGCACTGCGGCGGGCTCGCGTGCGCCCCCGGACCATGCCCTTGTCTGCCATGCCCACCGGTACCCGGCCGTGGTGGAGGGCCCGATCACATCATCGGCAATGGCCCAGCCGCAGGCGCGCGCGTGCCCGTAGATCCCGGTGCGTCGAACGCCCAGCACCGAGTTGATGCCCCGAAACCATTGGACGGCAAGATTTTTCCAGGTTTTTTGATCGATGTCCTCGTCGACACTGAAAAAGATGGGCGCGGACGACGGCCCGCCGGCTGCTCCGTGCAGCCGCAAGGCGGTCTGGGCATCGGCCACGCCGCCCTCGTAGCCGCGGGTGAAATCGGACGGGGTGGGCCAACCCGGCTTGCCGTACTGATAGCAGCTGACGACGTGCAGTCCCGCGGCGCGGAGTCCGTCGGTGAACTCCAAAGTGGTGGGCTTGAAGTCAAAGGTTGCGCCCGGCCGCAGCTCGGATACGTAGACGAGCGCTCCGGCATAGCCCGCCGCCTTGATCTGGTCGGGGGAGACCAGTCGTTCGGTGAAGTCGATGAGCCGCAGGCCGTCCGCCGATGCGCGCGGAGCCAGGACCAACGGAAGGCTCGCTGCGATCGGCACCGCTACGGCGTACCGGAGTGCATCACGCCGCGACAGGTGTCGTGCGGGCGCGGCTGATTCGTGCACCTAGCGATGGTAACAATCTGTGCCGCAGCTGCATTCGACAATGAGCAGGCGCCAGGTCAGCTGAAACGCACGTTCATCGTCGCGAGGCCGAAGATCTTCTTGCCACTGGACTTCGCGGTGACGACGATGACACCGGTCCGGGTCTCCGGATCCAGCGACTTGATCTTGCCGCCGAACTCGATATCCGCGCCCTCGGAGGCCGGCACGATCGCCGGCGCGGACAGTCGGACCGCGTAGCGGGTAACGGCACCCGGGTCACCCGACCACTCGGAGAAGAACCCTGCGCCCAATCCCATGGTGAGCATTCCGTGCGCGATCACGTCCGGCAGTCCAGCCAGCTTGGCGATGTTCTCATCCCAGTGGATGGGGTTGGCGTCGCCTGCCACACCGGCGTAGTTCACCAGATCGCCGCGGGACAGGCGGGTGTGATGTACCGGTAGCTCATCCCCGGCCTGAACCTCGTCGAACGAGGGCGTTCCCGGTGTGCGCGCGGTGTCGTCGGCGAGCGGAACCTCGTTCTCGGGCCGCACCGTCTTCACGTAGGAATCCTCGCAAGCACCGATTCCAGAGAAGTCGACATCGTGCATCATCGCCTTCTGCACCGCCGCCATCGTTCCCGGGCTGATCTCGTCGGCGGTGACGCCGACAACGGTGGTGTGCAGGGTGTGTACCCGTTCACCGGCCGCGTCCGTGAAGGTATTGGTGACGGTGATCAGGTCTCTACCGGCAACCCGGCGCACCGCCGTCAGCTCCACGTCGATATGCAGTTCGTCGCCGGCCACGATCGGACGGTGCTGTTCGAAGACCTCTTCGGTCTGTAGGTAGGTGTCGTACCCGACGACCACGGACTCGAACATGCGGCGGTTGCACGCCATGGCTGGGGTCGAGGTGAACGTCAGCGGGGCGACCAAACCCGAGTAGCCCAGCGCCGCTGCGGCCTCGACGTCCCAATGTGCGGGGTGGTAATCCTGCACCGAGCGTGCGTACTCGCGTAGCTTCTCCCGGCCAACCAGGTAGGGGCCGTCCATCTTGTAGTAGTGGCCGACGCGCGCTTCCAGCGCCGACGCTTCTGCGGGTGCAGTCATGGATTACTCAACTCTTCTACCGACCTGTTCGCTGAGGCCGACGCAAGCACACTAGCGCGCCGACATCGTGAGCACGGACCCTGATCGACCCGGTGGGGGCCGGCTGGCCGGATATCGGGCATGGAATTTGTTCCTGCGAATATGGCTGACGCGCATTTCGCGCACGCGCCGAGTCGTAAACTCGAAAGTGCGCCTTCAAGCATCTGAAGAGCGGGAATACCCTGGGTGCTCAGCCCGGACTCCACCGCTCGCCGCTGCCGAGAAGTCGTGGTCAGTGGCTGTGCCCGTAGGAAGAAGGGAGGGCACTATGGCTGTCGGCATTCGAGTTTTCGCCGCGGTGGCATTTGTTGGAGTGATCACAACAGGTGCCCATCACGTCAATGTTCCCGATGTGAACGCGATGTCCAAAACCCATATGAGTTGTGAAAAGGTCAACGAGTTTGGCGATTGCGAGCAGGACCCGCCCCAACAGCAGAACGGCGGAAGCAGTTGTGTGCTCGTCAACGAGTTGGGCGCTTGTGAGGACCAGCAGGAGGTCGACAACCCTCCGCACACAATGGATAGATAGTCCGGTCAGATCCGGCTGAGTGGCGATCAGGGACGTGCGGCGGCTATTTTCCTGAGGTGATTTCCTCAGCTGCTGGTGCTGTCGCGCGATGGATCGCTTCTCTGGTGGCCGTGACATGCCTGGGTATGTTCGTCGGACCGGTGGCCAGGGCGGACAATCCCCTGGACGGTCAAGGGTTCTATGTGAACCCGAACTCGGCCGCCATGCGCGCGGCGCAGGGCGCGGGCAGCCCCGAGCTGACCGCCATCGCCAACACGCCGCAGGCGTACTGGATGGACAACGTGTCGACGCCGAGCGTGGACGCGAAGTACATCAGTGCGGCCCAGGCTTCCGGTGCCACCCCGGTACTGGCCCTCTATGCCATTCCGCATCGCGACTGCGGCAGCTTCGCCGCCGGCGGGTTCGGGTCGGGCGACGCCTACCGAGGATGGATCGACGGCGTCGCGTCCGCGGTGGGTTCCGGACCGGCTGTGATCATCCTCGAGCCCGACGCATTGGCGATGGCCGACTGCCTGTCGGCCGGCCAACGGCAGGAACGCTTCGAGTTGATGCGCTACGCGGTCGACACACTCACCCGCAACCCGGCCACGGCGCTCTACATCGACGGCGGCCATTCGCGTTGGGTGAGCGCCGACGTCATGGCGGCCAGGCTCAACGATGTCGGCGTGAGCAAGGCGCGAGGCTTCAGCCTCAACACCGCGAACTTCTTCACCACCGACGAGGAGATCGGCTATGGGGACGCGATTTCGGGGATGACCAACGGTGCCCACTATGTGATCGATACCTCGCGCAACGGGGCCGGACCGACCAGCGATGCGCTGTACTGGTGCAATCCCAGCGGCCGGGCGTTGGGTACGCCGCCCACCACAGCCACCGCGAGCCCGAATGTTGACGCCTACCTGTGGGTCAAGCGTCCCGGCGAGTCCGACGGTTCGTGCGACCGCGGCGATCCTCGGGCGGGGACTTTTGTGAACCAGTTCGCGATCGACTTGGCGCGTAACGCCGCCAGGTAGCGCCGGGCTATTCGCCCGTCCACTGGGGTGGTCGGCGTTCGAAGAACGCCGCGATGCCTTCCGCCATGTCCGCGGAACGCAACACCGCCGCGAATGCGTCTTCGGTATCCCGCCATCCGGCGATGTCCGCCTGGTCGAATGCCTTGTGCGTGGCGAGCAGACTTTCTTGAACGGACACAGGGGAATTCAGCACGATCCGGTGGGCCAACGCGATTGCAGACTCCAAGGCCGCGCCGTCTTCGGTGACCTCGTTCACCAGCCCCAGCTGGTAGGCACGCTCGGCTGTTATCGGATCGCCGGTCAGGAGTATCTGCCGGGCGATGTTCAGCGGTAGCGCCCGCTGGGCGCGGAACAGGCCGCCGCAGGTGGCGATCACCCCGCGGCGGGCCTCCGGCAGTCCGAAGGTCGTCGAGGCCGATGCCACCACCAGATCGCAGGCGAGCACGATTTCCATCCCGCCGCCCAGCGCCATCCCTTCGACGGCGGCGATCAGGGGCTTACGGCGTGAGCGTCGGATCACTCCGTACTCGCCGCCGCGCTCGGTGCGCGGGCCCGCCGACTCGGCGAGATCGGTACCGGCACAGAATCCCTCGGGGTGGCCGGTCAACACGGCCACCCATAGGTCCGCGTCGTCTTCGAACTGATTCAAGGCCGTGTCCAGCGCCATCGTCATCTCCGGGTTGATGGCGTTGCGCTTCTCGGGCCGGTCCATCCGGATCACGCAGGTCCGGTCGTGCTTCTCGATCGCTACGGGCATACCGCTGAGCATGACTGATGTTGCGTAGGCAAGTACATAGGCCTAGACGGACCCTCAGCGCATCTCGTCGACTGCCTGGCGAGTGTTCGCCGAGGTCGGGCACGAGAAGGCCACGATTCGCGGTATCGCGGCAGCCGCCGACGTGGACAAGTCGTCGGTCATCCAATACTTCGGCAGTAAGAGCAACCTTTTTCGTGAGGCTGTCCACTGCAGAGTGCCCGTCGACGAGCTGACGGTGGACAGTTCGGCGCAGACCGCGGAGAACTATCTGCGCGGTCTGCTTTCGGGATGGGCCGCCGCGCCGGACGGTCCGATGGCGGTGCTACTTCGCAACAGTATGACCAGCGAAGATGCGCTAGAACTGTTGCGAGAGCAGGTCACCGACCATGCGGTGAGCTCGGTCGCGGCCACCATCGAGGAGCCCGACGCCCGGCTGCGTGCGGCACTTTTGAGCGCCGTGTTGATGGGTATCGCAAGCCAGCGCTACCTGCTGCGCCTGCCCGATCTCATAGCCGCCAGCGACGAGGAGATCGTGGCGTTGATGGCCCCGTTGTTGACTGCGCTCATCTCCCCTGAAAACGCCTCGTGAACTGCGGCAATTTGGGGTGCCGCTGAGACCAGTTAGCGGGCTCGATCGACTGCCGATTTCGTTACCAAAACGTGGGGAACGCGTGATCGAAACGGCAAGCGCGCCCGCTACTTCGGGCGTTCGCACGTCCTTACGATCGCATCGTTCATGACGAAGTGGTCATCCCAGAGGGGTCGGTCGATGAGGGCAGTTCTTCACATGGTTGTGGCAGTGTCCGTTGTCGGCGCGACACTGGGCGGGCACGCCGCCGGCGTCGACATCACGGCCGTCAGTGTGCCGCTCGAATGGGACATCAGATCGATTGCGCCCACACCGGACAGACAGGTGGGTATCGCGCACCCTGTGGTGGTGACCTTCAACGGGCCCGTCGTCGACCGTCAGTCGGCCGAGCGCGGCCTGGGAATCACGTCGTCCCCGGCCATGACGGGTAAGTACGAGTGGCTCGACAGCAATGCCGTGCAATGGATTCCAGACCGGTTCTGGCCCGCGCACAGCACGGTGCGGCTGATGGTGGGCGGTAAGCCCGCGGAGATCTCGACGGGCCCGGCGCTCATCGGCATCGCGAGCATCTCACGGCACACGTTCACCGTGTCCTACGAGGGAGTGTGGCGCAAGCCGTCTGACGGTGCAGCGGGATTACCTGCGCCACACCATCTTCCTCGTCTGGGTGAAGAGGGCGTTTTCCCCGCCTCGATGGGCCGGCCGGAGTATCCGACTCCCCTGGGTACCTATTCGGTACTGGGGAAGGAACGTTCCGTGCTCATGGACTCCAGCAGTGTCGGCATTCCTGTCACGGCTCCTGACGGTTACAAGATCGACGTGGAGAACGCCGTCCGCTTTACCAGTCGCGGTCTGTTCGTGCATTCGGCTCCGTGGGCCGTGCCTGCGATGGGGTACGAGAACGTCAGCCACGGCTGCATCAGCCTGCCTCCGGCGGCCGCGCAGTGGTACTTCGACAACGTCAACGTCGGCGATCCGGTGGTTGTGCAGGAGTAGTCGCACGCTACGGACTTGCTGACATGACTGGATAGCAATGATGCCGAGGCCCCTTCCGGGTACCTCGGCATCATCGATGAGTCGGATGTGGCGATCAGTCCTGCGGGCCGGCCGGAGTCGGCACACCCGGGGTCGGCCCGCCCGGAACCGTCGACCCGACGGGGGCGCCCTTGCCGCCAACAGGTCCTGCGGCGATGCCACCGTCCAACGGCGCTGCGGCCGGGACGACGGCAGGTGCCGCCGGAACCACCGGGGCCGCAGGAACAATCGGCGCTGCGGGGACCACAGGCGCGGCAGGAACGATCGGTGCGGCAGGAACTACGGGCGCTGCCACAGGCCCGGGCAGAATCGGCACGCCGGCCACGGGTGCCGCTCCGGCGGCGGGGGCGCCGACCAACGCACCCTTACCGGAGCCGCTCGCGCCGTCGTCGATGGCGTACTGCCCACCGATTGCCGTGGCCGCGGTCGCGCAGGGGCTCAGCACCACGGCGGCCACGCCAATACCGGCGCCGGCAATTACTTGAATAGCCACTCGATCAAAGTTGATCGCCACGGACCCGACTCCCTAGCTTGTGCGTGTAAATCACGCGGATGAAATTCTCTGGTTGAACTTTATAGCTCCCCAGAAAAGGCGTCCAGATGAGAAGTGCCGGTTTATGAAGCTGATATGGAAAAGGGGCTGCGTCCGTGACTTTGGAGGTTTCGGACGCCTGTGCGCTTAGTGGGTTCTTATTGTTAACTGCCAGCTCATAGCGCGATTCTGGTTACGTTTAGTCGCTTCTTTCGGCGAGACGCAACCGTGATCAGAACGTACCCATCGCGAGCTTCTCGTCGCGTAGCAATGTGCTTCACGCACCACGAAAAGAGACCTTCGGACGACGAATACCGGGAAGAAAGTATGGTTAGGTAAAGACATGCAAAATGAACCGCGCGGACAAATTGCGCGGCGCAATTATGCATTGTCGATTACTCAAATTTGCGCGTCGAATACAACAAGGGCCGGCGCGCGGCTCAGCGTCGGTAGGCGGCTAGATTGGACGCCAGTTCGTCAAACAGCGCCTGGTTGAGACCGAACGCCGTCTTGACCTCGTCGACCACCTGCGCGGTCTGCTGCGCGTCCAGTCCCAGTTCGTCGAGGCGGGCCCGGTACGCGTCCTTGTAAGGCTTTGGCCGCATGGGGAAGTCGTAGAACGACAGCCCGGCCCCGTCGAGGCCGAACGCCCGATCGATGATGCGGCCGATCGCCTGTCCGCCGGAGAGGTCGCCCAGGTACCGGACATAGTGATGCGCCAGCAGCGCGCCAGTCCAGTCGGCGCCGGATATCCGATCCCGATAGGACTGCGCGGCAGGCGAATCTATGTCCAGGGCGGCACCCGGTGCCCAGTGCTCCAGGTCGGCGTCGAGGGCGTCACGCCGCTCCAGTGCCGGGTCGTAGACGGCCGCGATCAGCGGATCGTCGCGATGCGCGCGCACGGCTTCCTCGACGGCGATGTAGACCACGCGCAAGCGCAGCAGATAGTCGACATAGCCCCGAGGGTTGACCCTCCCGGCGAGTAGTTCGGACACGAACGGCGACTGTTCGGCGGCGTCGTGTTCGGCGCGCGAGCCGTCACGCATCGCCAGTGAAAGCGATTCGGCGGCTTGGGGAACCGGGGGAGAGCTGAGGGTCATGCGGCGACTTCCTGACCTCGAATTTTATCTGACAGCTTGTCCAGATCATGTTGACAAGTTGTCAGAAACCTAGCATGGCATCTCGGCGCAGTGGGGCCTACGTGGTTGCGCCCAAGGCGCGCAGCACGAATCGTTCAATCGCAGCTATCGGCAGGTGCCGTGGCGCCAGGCACGCGTGGATCAGGGAGACCGTCGCGGCCTGGTCCTCGACGACGAAAACGTCGGCTGCCGCCCCGTCCGCCAGGATCTCGCGCAACACTTCTTCGACGGCGACCACATGCTCGCGGATCGCCACCATGGCGTCTGGGGACAGCGCGCCGTAGAGCTGGGTGCCCAGGCCCATGTGGAACTGCTGGCCGGTCTCAATCTGGTGCCGGACGTAGATACGCAGCCGTTGGGCCGGATCGTTGCCGACGGCCAACGCGGTGCGCAGGCCTTCGAGGTAACGGCTCGTCTCATGTGAGGCGAACTCGACGATGACGGCTTCCTTGTCGGCGAAATGGTGATAGATCGCCGTACGTCCAATACCGGCAGCGGTGGCCAGCTTGGCCATGGTGATGGCATCGAAGCTCTGCTCGGCCATCAATTCGGCGAACGCCTCGAAGACCCGACGGTGCACCTGTTCGCGGTGCTCTTCCACCGAAGAGGCGCTGATCCTGGGCACAGCGCGACTCTAGCCTGGTGAGCCGATTGCGCTACCGCCGCGCTTAGGTGCGCCTCGCGGCCCCACGGCGAGCCGCTTCGCGTCCCGCCCCGACGACGAGGCTCGACATCGACTGACGCAGCACCCAGACCATCACCGCATCGGGTACGGGGATCAGTGGGGTGGACTCCATCGAGTAATGAACCGCGGTGCCCCGTGGGTGGTCGGTGAGAGTAATGGTCCCGATGTGCGAACGCACCGGTAGTCCGCCCACGACCCGGTATTGGATGCGTTCGCCGTCGACGAGCTCGATGATCTCCTCTTTGACGCCAACTGGTCCGACACCGATTCGGTGGACAGCTCCGACGCCCTGCCGCTCGGTGGCACCCGGTCGCACCAATTTGACTGTGAAAGGCAGGAATTCGCTGTACCCCTCGCGGTCGGCAAAGAGTTGATAGACGACGTTCCGGGGTGCTTCGAAGACCGTTTCCTCGATGTAGCGAGCCATGCGGTGTCTGCTCCTGTTCGTTTTCGTGGTTATGAGCGCTTGCGGGTGCGCAACACGTGCGAGCCCAATCGGGAAAAGCCTTTGACGCGCACGCCACGTAGATGACGAAGAACGAACTCCTCGCTGTCGCCCAGGGCGGCCGCGGCGCCGTCGTCCAGGAGGATTGTGCCGGGGCGCGCCACACCGGTCAGTCGCGCGGCAACGTTGACCACGGTGCCATAGAGGTCGCCGAAGCGCGTCAACACCTCTCCGTACGCCAAGCCCACCCGAATCTGAGGCATATCCGGAATCGATTGTGCTGCTTCGGTGATCGCCGCGTTCATCGCGATGGCGATGCGGGCACCGGCGTCAGCGCTGAGCGCCGCGAACATGACTTCGTCACCGACGTTCTTGATCACCCAGCCGCCGTGTGTGGTGATCGCTTCGGTGAGGGAGGTCTCGAATGCCTCCAGCAGGTTGGTCAATTCATCGGGATCCAAATGGCGAGACAGGCGGGTGTAGCCGACCATATCGGCGAAGCCTACGAGCAATTGTCTGGTGGTGCTTCCGGATTCGTTCGAGCGGTTGAGTGCCGCCGCCAGGTGTCGCTGCCATGCGTAGTCCTGCAATGCCGTCAATGTCGAGATGGTCTGCGTGACGGTGCTCATTCGGGACGCGGTCGTCGCATCGTCGCCTTCGGCTGCGACGCGATCGCCGACCTCGCGAGTGAGAAGGTCTGCCTGCCACTCGGCCAGCCGTGCCATGGCCTGTCCGAGAGTGCGGGCGGCGGCGATTTGACTCTGCTCGTTGGTCGCCGTCGCCGTGCCCAGCGCGGCGAACGTGCGGATCGCGGAGACATCGGCATCGGTGAAGGCGACCTCATCGTCACTTTCCGCCGCCGCGAAGCCCAGCGCCACCCAGAGCTTGCGGGCCCGTTCGACCGGAACCCCAGATAGTTCGGATACCTGTGAGCGGGTGTACCTGCGCGGTCCGCCGAGCAGGGCCTGTTCGAGCGCCGTAGCGACCACCTCGTTGGGCTCGCGAGACTCGGCCATGACGCCAGTACAACACACCGATGACGTGCTTCTCGGCCGAACCCTGCGAGCCATCGGCAGTGTCAGGAACCTTGACTTGATTGGCGGAAACCCCGAGTATTTGAGGAGATTCCTCGACAGCGAGGCAAAGGGATGGCGCGATGAACTGGAACTTCTTAGGGCACAACTGGCACCTCTTCGGGCACCTGGCGATACTCGCCTTCGTCGCCCTGCTGGTCTTTGCCACCTGCATGTTCGTCTACACCACCCGCCTGAGGCAACAAGAGGGGTCGCCGCTGGCGGAACGGCTCGGCGGCTACCCGTCGGTGCTGCGTAAGGTGCGTAAACGCGAGCCGATGTCGCCGGACGAGCTGCACTTCGCACGGCAGGCGATTGCCGACCGGGGTTCGTTGTGGGCGTTCTCCATCCCGGCCACGATTTTCAGTCTGGGCTGCTTCTACGTACTCGGCAGCATGGAGCAGCTGCACGGCGCCACCCCCTCCGAGCGAACGTTCCTCGGGGTGATCCCCATGATCTCGTCCATCAACATCACCGCACAGGTACTCAGGATGAGGCGGCTGAAGGGACGACTCCCGCAGGCCTCGTGATGCTCATCTGACGGACTATCGGAGCGCCAGAAGTTGGCGCGTGCATTCCCAGGTTCTGCTGATAACATTTCCGACCGTACTTATGTCAATGCCGTTGACATGCTCGTGACGTGAAGTCCGGGAGGGTGGTCGGGTTGAGTCCACGTTCGGTTGGCAGGACATTCCTGGCACGTGCCTGGATGCCGCTGGTCGCCGTCATCGCGCTCGGCGTGGCAGGGGGCTCGATGTTGAAGGTTCACCAGTTGTCCGCACCCGGGCCGGTGATCACCGTGAACCCGCCGCAGGCACCACCGGAATTCACGCCCAAGACGCTCACCTACGAGGTGTTCGGCTCAGTGGGCAACGGCGGGATGTTGAGCTATGTCGATATCGACGGGCATCCCCATCAGGTCGACTTGAGTGCCCTGCCGTGGTCGCACACGGAGACCACGACACTGACCGTGGTGTCGGGCAGCATCTCGGCGCAGGTGCGTGGCGGTCAGATCGGCTGCCGCATACGGGTCAATGATGTTGTCCGCGACGAACAGTCCGACGATCATCCGGATGCGAACGTCATGTGCCGGGTGAAGTCGGCATGAGCGAGCACCGGGTCAAGCGCCCCTTCGTTCCCCGGATGGTCCGCGTCTTCGCGGTGCCCATCATCGTGTTCTGGGCCATTGTCGCCGTGACGACCAATACCTTTGTGCCGCACGTGGAAGACGTTGCGGCTGAGCTGGCCGGCCCGATGATCCCGCACTACGCCCCGTCGCAGCGGGCGATGCTGCAGATCGGGGAGAAGTTCCACGAATCCACGTCCACCAGCCTGACCATGCTCGTGCTGGAAGCCGACCGGCCGCTGGACGAGGCGGATCACCGGTACTACGACGACCTGGTGCACAGGCTCAAGAACGACACCGAGCACGTGCAATACGTGATGGACACCTGGGGTAAGCCGATCACCGCGGCCGGGGCGCAGAGCCTGGATGGCAAGTCCGCGTTTGTGCTATTGCGCCTGGCGGGCGATATCGGTCAGATGCAGGCAAACAAATCCGTTGACGCGGTAAAGGATCTGATCGACAAGGACACGCCGCCGCCCGGACTGACGGTCTATGTCAGTGGGGCAGCTCCGCTTGCCTCGGACACGTTGAGCGTCGCGAACTCGAGCCTGAACAACATCACGATCGTGACGATCTTCCTCATCATCTTCATGCTGCTCATGGTGTACCGCTCCGTCACCACGATGCTGGTACCGCTGTTCGGCGTCTTGGTCGAGATGTTGGTCGCCCGAGGAGTTGTCGCCACTCTCGGGCACTTCGGATACATCGAGCTGTCCTCGTTCGCCGTCAATATCGTCATCTCGCTGACGCTCGGTGCTGGTACCGACTACGGCATCTTCCTGTTGGGTCGATATCACGAGGCGCGGAACTCAGGATTGAGTCGCGAGGACGCGTTCTATGGGGCCTACCGCGGTGTTTCCCACGTCATCATCGGGTCAGGCTTGACGATCGCCGGGGCGGGTCTGTGCCTGAGCTTCGCGCGGCTCAACTACTTCCACACCATGGGCCCGGCCGTCGCCATCGGCATGTTGCTGACCATCGCCGCGGCGCTTACCCTCGGGCCGGCCATGCTGCACCTGGGCAGCCTGTTTGGTCTGTTCGATCCCAAGCAGAAGGCCAAGGCGCACCTGTACCGGCGCATCGGGGCCAGCGTGGTGCGTTGGCCCAAGCCGATCCTGGTGGCAAGTGCCGCAGCGGTTCTGGTTGGAGCGGTCTTCGTGCCGACCTACCAGGTGAGTTACGACGACCGTGCCTATCAGCCGTCGGATGCCCCCGCCAAGGAGGGATTTGCGGCCGCGGATCGGCACTTCCCGCCGAGCAAGCTGTTCACCGAGATGCTCATGGTCGAATCGGATCACGACATGCGCAACTCCGCCGACTTCATCTCGTTGGACCGGGTGTCCAAGAGCCTCGTTCGGCTTCCCGGTGTCGCGATGGTGCAGAGCATCACCCGGCCCATGGGGCGTGCGCTTGAACATGCTTCGCTGCCTTACCTGTTCACCACGCAGGGCAGTGGAAACGGTCAACAGCTCCCGTTCACCAAGGCGCAGAACGCGAACACCGACAGGCAAGCGCAGATCATGGCGCACTCGGTGCAGGTGCTGCGGCAGACCACGGATCTCACGCAGAAGCTGGCCGACGAAATGCATAACACCGTCGTGACGATGGAGGACATGCAGCAGGTCACCCAGGACATGAACGAGAAGGTCGCAAACCTGGACGACTTCATGCGCCCGCTGCGCAACTACTTCTATTGGGAGCCACACTGTTTCGACATCCCGGTGTGCTGGTCCTTCAGATCTCTGTTCGACATGCTCGACAGCATCGACAAACTGGCGGCCGACATCAAAGACGCGGTGGGCTCGCTGGAGGCAGTGGACAAGCTGCTACCGCAGATGGTGGCGCTACTGAAGCTGACCGCCAACGACCAGGAGGCCCTGCAGGCCCTCATCGTCAACACCTACGGTCAGACGAATCTGCAGGCCACGGCCACGGATCAGACCTTCGACGACATGATCAACGTAGGTAACGACTTCGACGCATCCCGCAGCGACGACTTCTTCTACATACCGCACGAGGCGTTCGACAACGAGGACATCAAAACCGGTATGACACTGATGATGTCACCGGATGGCAAGGCGGCCCGGTTCATCGTCACCCACATGGGTAATGCCATGGGGCCGGAGGGCATCGAGCACGTCGACGAGTTCCCGGATGCCATCACGACGGCGCTGAAGGAGACCTCACTGGCCGGGTCGAAGGTTTATATCGGCGGCGCCGGGTCCAACAACAAGGACATCAAGGAATACGCCGCTTCCGATCTGCTCATCGCCGCGATCGCGGCGTTCACCCTGATCTTCCTGATCATGATGGTGATCACGCGAAGTCTGGTGGCGCCCTTCGTCATCATCGGCACGGTGGCCTTCTCGTTCGCGGGGGCGTTCGGCCTCTCGGTGCTGATCTGGCAGCACCTCGTCGGCCTGCCGCTGCACTGGTTGATCCTGCCGTTGACGTTCATCATCCTGGTGGCGGTGGGTTCGGACTACAACCTGCTGCTGATCGCCCGTCTCAAAGAGGAGACCCATGCGGGCCTGAACACCGGTCTCATTCGGGCGTTGGGAAGCACAGGCGGCGTGGTGACGTCGGCCGGATTGGTCTTCGCGTTCACGATGCTGGCGATGTTGTCGAGTGATCTGCGCACCATCGGTCAGGTGGGAACCACCGTGTGTATCGGTCTGCTGCTCGACACGCTGATCGTGCGCTCGTTCATCGTGCCTTCACTGGTCCGGTTGTTGGGGACGTGGTTCTGGTGGCCGACGCGGGTGTTGTCCCGTCCGCGTCGGGAATCCGCGCGTTCCTGACACGGGCGCGGAGGCGGGCACGGCGGCGCCACTGCCAGGTGCTGAGGCCCGTGAGTGCGAGCAGCAGGGGCGCCATCCCGAGAATGAACCAGATTGTGCGCCAGTAGCCGTTCACGGCAAGCCCGAAATGAGCAGCGGGACCGGCCCATTCGTCGGCAATGGTGTTCGAGGTGGTCACCGGTTTTCCTCGGAGCACCTGCACGTGGCCGGCGTCGTGGGCGTCCACGCCCACCGAGCGGTTGCCGTGGTAGTTGAGACCATGCGCACGAAGATCCGGGCCGTTGGGGTCCAGCAGGTCAACAGTGTAGAACGTATTGTCCTCGTCCGGCAGGCCTACCCAGGTGACCTTGGCGCCGGGGAATTGGCTCGCGGCGGCGCTCATTGCGCTCTCGACGGTGACCCCGCGATCGCCGTGGCCGGCGCTGAAGGTGCCCGCGGAGGCCTGCCCGCCGGTCACCGAATACCAGAGGGTGGTGAGTCCGGGAACCTCGAATTGCAGGCCGGTCAGTGCCCATATGAGCAGCGGCCCGGTGGCGACGACGCCCACGACGGCATGCAGATCGAAATCCCGGGCGAAACGCCCGGACCGCCACCGCACGCGAAGAGCATTGCGCAGCTTGCGAATCGCCTTCCACCAAATGAACGGTGCGGGAATCGCCAGCACCAGCAGAATGACGGCGGCCAAGGCCAGAAGGGATGCACCCCAGGACAATCCGGAGAACGCATCCAGTTGCGCCAGTGGGCACGGCTGCGCGAGAAGCGGCAGGTATCCGCTGTAGCCCTCGCAGGTGAATCCGCAATCGTGCATGTTGACCAGGAACCCCAGCACGCCCGCTCCGAGATCGGCCCGCCCGTTGAGCAGGCCTGTTCCCGCGTCGACGAAAAAGGTGTCGTGTGTGCCCGACGAGGCGTGCAGCAGATACACACCGTCCTTCAGAGACGCACTCGCAATTTCGATTTCGGGGTAGTGCGCCCGCACCTCGGCGATGGCCTGCGCGAATCCGGCGGGTTTGTCCGTAGGGGTGGAGTGAAACATCGTGGGGTGCAGTGCTCGCAGCAGCTCCGGCTGGTAGACCAGGAGAGCACCGCTGGTGCTGACGATCACCACGAGGAGCCCACAAACCAGACCGACCCATCGATGGCTCAACACCAGGGCGCGTCGGGCCTTCAACGACACCCGACGGCATCGGGATGTGGCCACCTTCTCCTCCATAGCCGCACGGACCGCTGCCGGGAAGTAAGGCTAGCGCCACGGAACGCGCGGAGGGGGTCTACGTCTACGTGGTCCTGCGCAAGATCGTCACCGACTGGTCGATCTTCTTGAATGCCGCGAATGTTTCTGTCGGTACCCCGAACACCGCGGCCAGCACGTCTGGCGGGAGCTTGCTTATCGAGGCACCAATGCCGATGTCGTCCTTGCCTTCTGCGGTGCTGGCATTGAACACGATCAGCAGCTTCAGATCTTCGGTGCCCTTGTTCTCGAAGTAGTGCAGCGATCCCTGTGGCGCGAAGACGACGTCACCGACGTGGGCGTCGAAGGTTTCGTTGTGTCCTTCCGGATCCAATAGGGTCCACTTCGCCACACCGCTGGTGATGATGTTGACCTCCCAGGCGCTGGGATGCCAATGCGGTTCGCGGATTCCGCCCGGTTGCAGGGTCACCATGACCACACTGGCCTGCTGGCCGGTGAGGATGGGGAAGTTCCCCTCATGGGCCTGGCGCAAGTCTCCGCCGTCGAACGTCTGTGGGGCGAGGGCGCCAAGGTGAAACAGGTGTGGTTGGGCGGTGTTCAGTTCGGCGGGGATGCGGGGATCGCCAAAGCGGGCGGGGTCATCGGTCACGGTCGGGTCCTTCACGTCGTCACGGAAGCGGGGGGAAGACAATGCGCGGTCGGCACCCGCGCCGGCGACGGCCGCGACTCCCGCCACACCGGCACCACCGAGCACGGTGCGTCGATTGATCTGCTTCATACAGCGAAGGTAGGACGGCACAGACTGATTGCGAAAGACGATAGAAACGATTATTGGTAACGAGTATCGCGATTAATTAACGCTCCTGAGCGAGAATGGCTCCTCCGAGCCAACGCCTGAGGAAGCGGCGCAGCTCGTCCCGGGAGCGTGTGGCCTCATTAGGGGAGACGAAGAACGACAACATGATTCGTAGCGCAAACTCCACGAGCCCACGTTTGGCAGCGTCGTCGTAGCCGTACCGGTCCCAGTCCACGTCGAACCGGCCGAGCATGCGCAGACCGAATGCTTGGGCTTCGTCGGAGGTCATGTCGCTCGTGTGCGAGTGCGCGTACGGTTCGGACATCATGATGCCCAAATGCGGCGTACGAGTGACCTCTTCCAGGGTGTAGAGCACACCTTCGGTGAGTGCCTCGGCAGGATCGGTGATACCCCGTACCACCCCTGTCAGCCGGTCCAGGAAGCCGTCGACCGACGCGATGGACGCCGCGTGCATGAGCGCGTCGGCCGTGGGGAAGTACCGATAGACGGTCTGCCGGATGACGCCGAGTTCGGCCGCGACATCGGCAAGGCTGACCGCCGCACCCGTCTCGCCGATCAGCTTCACCGCCGCGCCGACGATCCGCTCGGAAGCCTCCTCGTCGCTGCTGGGCGGTTGTCCGTCCCACCCCCGCCTACGCGCCATCGCTGAACTCTCCGATCGCGGGCATCTATGCAGCATATCGCCGTTGACACCGGCGGCTCGTTCTAGTAATCATACAGAGCAACAAATAACTGTCTTATTGTATGTTCAAGCGAGGTGCCCTCCATGACGGAACTCATCGTGCGCAAGCTGCGGTTCGCATTCGCCGATCACCACGTCCCGTTCCTGTGGAACGAGTCCAACCCGGCGTTTTCGAGCATGGCCAACGCCGTCTCCTTCCTGGCAATCGCATTCGAGAAGATGATCGGCCAGATGATCCCCGAGGCCATGCCGCTGATCTCCGATTCGGCAATCGCCGAGGAGGCGGAGGCATTTGTCCGGCAGGAGGGTCAGCACTCCATGGGCCATCGTCAGCACGTCAAGGGACTGATCAAGAGTTATCCGGGACTCAAGGAGACTCTCGACGAGGTGATCGCCGCCTTCGACGACCTGACCGCGAACAAGCCCCTGAAGTACCGGCTGGCCTACACCGCAGATCTGGAGGCGACGTTCACGCCGGTTTTCAAGCTGATGCTCGATCATGACGACAGCCTGTTCGCGCCGGGTGACGACCGCGTCGCCTCGTTGTTCCTGTGGCACTTCGTCGAAGAGGTCGAGCATCGCAGCTCGGCCCTGATCATCTACGACGCGGTGGCCAACGACCCCTGGTACCGCATGCGGGTGGCGCCATCGATCTTCAGGCATGTCTGGTCGGTGCTGCGCGTCGCCTGCGAAGGGTTCAACAAGCATGTCCCCCTCGAAGACCGGAAGATCGACGCGCTATCGATGTTCGGCATGCAGGCACGGAAAAAGGCACTGCTGCAGCGCCTCCCATTCACGGACGCGCCGTATGAGGGTCCCATCGAGAATGCGTTCCGCCACCTGCCGGTGCGCGAGGTGATGGTGGCGATGGCCGGCGCGGTGCGCAGTCAGATTCCGGGCCATAACCCGGCGCATGAGAAGCTGCCCGCGCTGGCAGACGAATGGTTCGCCCGGTATGAGGCCGGTTATGAAGTCACACAGTGGTACACCGCCGACCAACCGGTCCAAGCGGGAGTCTGACGATGTCTGATCTGTGTGCGCCCACATTCGCGGAGTTAGCAGCGCGCCTGGGATTCTCGTGTGATACCGCGGGAGGCCCCGCCGTGCTACGCAGCCCGTTCTCGCTGGAGAACTGGACCTTGCCGGTGCTGGAACTCACCGTGATCGCCGGGGCGGTGTTGGCCCTGGTGTATGCGATCGTCCGGCTGCGCCGGCACAACGATCCCACCAACATTGTGGTCTGGTTCGGGGCGATTGCCTACCTGCTGATCATCGAACCGCCACTGTATTTCCCCGGACCGTTCGGGATCAGCGAGCACGTCGATACGATGTTCGCGCACAACGTATTCACGGCGGACTTCCTCTGGGGCCGGCTGCCTTTGTACATCATCGCGATCTACCCGATGATGGCCACCGTCGCCTTCGAGATCGTCCGGTCTTTGGGGGTCTTTCGGCGGTATGGTGTCCTGGTCGGCGCCATCTGTGTCGGCTTCATACACCACGCGTTCTACGAGATCTTCGATCACCTCGGACCGCAATTGCGTTGGTGGGAATGGACTCTGGACAACCCGCTGAACAAGCCGTTCTTCGATTCGGTGCCCATGGGCAGCGCGGTCGTGTTCGCGGCGCTGTGGCCGATGTCCCTGGCATTCTGTGCGCAGGTGCTTGTCGGTCGTCATGTGGACGAAGGCCAATCCTTCACCGGCGCCCAGATCGTCTGGCGTACGGTGGTCATCGGCGTGCTCGCCTCGATCGGGACTGCGGTGCTGCCGTTGCCCGCCACGATCGCCGGCGCGATATCGGGTAGCACCACGGTGGTGGGCATTGTGTACGCGCTGGAACTGCTCGCTCTCGTCGCGGTGGCGGCGCCCGTGCTGATCACACAATGGCGCCGGACTCGTCGGGACGGCCCCAACGGTTACACCACGCATCCGGGCATCCTGATCTACGCCGGGATCTATCTGACCGTGATGACGGTACTGTGGGTAACCGCATTGCCCGATTATTTTGAGGCGACCAACGGCGTTACCGTGCATGGCGATCCAACCGGAAGCCTCTGGTATGCCGTGATTTGTCTGGGTGTTGCGGCGGCCGGCACAGTTGCCGCCTGGACTGTCGCCTCACCCGTCGGCCGAGACGGCATTGTTCCGGGCGGGCACACCATAGTGATCGGCGCCGCCGAATCCTAGAGCCAGTCTGGTCAATTCCGCAGAGCACATTGTCCAAACTGGCTATCGCGTAGCGGTGGACTCCGGCTACAGACTCGGTGGATGCGGATGGCATCGACGCGCCCGAATGCTTGCAGCCGGTCTGGGGTCAGGCCGTGACACGACCGAAGTTTCGTGGTGCGGAACCTGCGTTGCACGAACTGGAGTGGCAGGTGAAGGCGATCTGTCGCGGAATGTCGACGGACATCTTCTACCACGCGGAGAGCCAGCGTGGAGCAATCCGCAAGCAGTACGAGGTGCAGGCCAAGCAGATCTGCAACGATTGTCCGGTGCGAAGACAGTGCGCCGCCCACGCTATAAGAACTGATGAGCCCCACGGTGTTTGGGGCGCCATGACAACGCGTGAGCGCCGCCTGGCCATGACGCGGTCACGGCGCAAGGCGACCGCGGCAGATCAGGTCACATCTTGATCGACGGCAGCAATCGGGTGAGATTCCACAGCTGATTGCGCCGGGCAGACAGGGCGGTGATTGTCAATCCGCCGATGAGAATGAACAGCAGCGTGATCACCGCCTGCCATAGCCGACCGTCGATGCCGCCCAGGATCAGCTGGCGTAGTCCGTTGACTCCGTAGGTCATCGGGTCGTACTTGTGTAGCACCTGGAACGGTCTCGAGGTGGTCTCGACCGGATACATGCCGCCGGCGCTGACCAGTTGCAACATCAGCAACGCCATGAGTA
Source organism: Mycobacteroides saopaulense (assembly GCF_001456355.1). Classification (NCBI taxonomy): domain Bacteria; kingdom Bacillati; phylum Actinomycetota; class Actinomycetes; order Mycobacteriales; family Mycobacteriaceae; genus Mycobacteroides; species Mycobacteroides saopaulense. The sequence continues at coordinate 4,546,285 of NZ_CP010271.1, read as the reverse complement.
GCACGCGTCCGACGGCGGGGCCCAGCAACGCGTTGATCGCCTGGGTGGCCGCGACGAAGGCGAAGGAGACCAACACCATGAAGGCGAGCATCGCGACGGGGTGCGCGGCGTGCATGCCAAGAGCGAATCGCACCACGCAATACAGGATGATCGCCTGGAAGATGCCGATCGTGGCGGCGGGCAGATAGCTCGACAATGCCACCCGGACAGGGAGCACCTCCGCGGCGATAGCGCGGGTCTGCAAGGGCCGCAGGATCATCCACAGCACCAGTGCACCAAAGAACAGGGCGAGGGTGACGAAGAACGGCGCCATGCCGGTACCGAAGTTGGGCGCCGCGTTCTCGTGTGATGTCTCCAGATGCACCGGACCGCCGATGGTATCGGCGATGGCGTCCTTCTGCTGAGTGCTCCAGCTGGGCACCTGCTTGGCGCCCTCGGCGAGCTTGGTCGCCAGTTCTGCCGATCCGGAACGCAGTTGTGCGGTGCCCGACTTCAGTTGTTGCGCGCCATCGTCCATTCGAGCGATACCACTGGCCAACTGTGCGTTTCCGGTGGCGAGCTGTTGGGCTCCGTTGCGCATCTGGTTGAGCTTGTTCGTGAGCTCCTGTCCCTTGCCGCCGACCTGATCGAGTGCGGACTTCAAGGGGCTGCCGGGTCCGCGCAGCGTCTCGGTCATCGCTATCGAGGCGTTCTCCGCATCGGTCAGCTGCTGGCGGACCTGCGGTGTGAATTGGTGTTCACGCAGCTGATCTTGGATTCCACGCAGTGTGTTCGCGGCCGGATCTTGGCGCCCGGCAAGCTGATCGATCACGGCGGTCAGTGCGTTCGCGGCGTCGTCCTGGGCTTTTGCGATACCGTCGATCTGGTCGTTGGCCTGCCGCAGTGCTTCGGCGCCCTGCTGCAGCTTGTCTGTGCTGCCGCCGATGGTCGCCACAGCCTTGCTCACGGTCAGCAGAGGATCGGTGGCCTGGTTGATGCCGTCAGAAAGCTGCTTGGCGCCGGTGGCCAACTGCGCCGACCCCGGCCGGGCGGTGTGCAGCCCGTTGGCCAGCTGACCGGCACCGTCGTCGACCTTGGCCGCACCGTCGGCCAGCTGCGCTGCGCCATCTGCAGCCTGATGAATGCCGGCACCCGACGAAACCACCACGGAAAGAACCTGATTGACGGCCTGGCCCGAGATTCGCGTCGAGACGGCATTGAGCACCTGGTCAATGGCGGTGCGGCCGATGCTCGACGAGATGTAGTTGTTGGCATCGTTGTAGACGGCGACCAGATTGGCCTGTTTCGGTTGTCCGGTGAGCGGTGAGGCGATGGCCTCGCTGAAGTCGGGGGGAAGTTCCAGCATGAAGTAGTAGTTGCCGTGTTCGACCCCGGCCCGTGCCTCGTCGAGACTGAGCACGTGCCAGTCCATGCTGCCGTCGGCGGTGAGGCTCTTGGAGATTTCCTCGCCGATGTTCACCTGTTGTCCGGAAACGGTGGCGCCCTTGTCGGCGTTGACGAGTGCCACGGGCATCTTGTTCACGTGGCCGAACGGGTCCCAGTACGCCCATAGATAGAGCGCGCCGTACACCAGTGGCAGCAGCATGAGGACGACGATTGCGGCGCGCGTCATGCGGCTACGGCCGAAACGCTTTATTTCTGAACCGAATGCGAGTCCGGCGAGCATGGGTCAGTCCCTCCCCGTAAGGATGCGGTGGTCGTGCAAGTCGTGAACGGGCGCGTCGATGCCCAGGGGGTTGGTGACCCCGACGACGACGGTGCGGTTCTCGGCGATGACCCCGAGGCGTTCCACCGCCAGGGTCCGGCGCGAGTTGTCGCGGACCTGTTCCAGGTCGCCGACGACGAGGATGGGTCGGTCCGAGAGCAGCGCGAGCGTGATGCGCAGCAGAAACAGATCGAGATCGGAGAGTTCGACGATGTAGGTCTCGGCGGAGGGCGCTGGGAGCTCGCCGAACACCTCGCCGAGCTTGTCGCGTCCGGTGTCGGCGGGAACCCGGGAGAACCACGGAGCCAGCCAGCGGCGCTGCTCGGCGAGTACGGTCTGGACGGTGACGGTTTCTTCGAGCTCGTCGATGTCGGCGAACGCCGCGATGGCGCAGTGCCGGCGGATCGCCCGCGGCTCGGTATCGCCAATCACCGTGACCGTGCCGTGGCTGGGCTTGAGCCGGCCGGCCAGCGTCAGCAGCAAGCAGTGCTGTGCGGGGCCGCCGGGCATCTGGATGGCGTGAAAGCCGGAGGTGAGTTCGAGGTTGATATCGGAGAAGAGGGGGCCGTGTTCACCGTCCACGCCGAGCCCGGCGGCGGTGATCAGGGCCGCAACGTCATCGTTCGGTTCCTGGGATGGGGCGATATCCGTCTCGTCGGTGGTGTCGGGCTCGTCCTGTGCGTTCACGGGTTGCTCGTTTCAGATCGCTGACTGGCACGTCCATTCGATCAAACATCAGGCAGCTCGGGGAAATCAGTGTGATCTCCGATATTCACGCCTTCACGAGTGACTTCCCGGGATGTAGGGGTCCCCGTCGAACCGTTCACGGGTGACGAACTCTCCGACGGTGTTGCGTCGCAGCTTCGACAGTTGTTTGACGGGCTTGCCGATGGGCAATACCGCGGCCACCGCATAGGTATCCGGAATACCCAGGAGCGTGCGCACCTTCGGCTCCTGCGCCACGGCCATGGTGGTGAGAGTGCCGCCGTAGCCCTCCCCGCGGGCGGCCAACAGGATGTTCCACACCAGCGGATAGATCGATGCCCCGGCGATGACCCCGACGCGATCGAGATCCTGATCCGTCGCGGCGACCAGCCGCAGGTCCACGCAGACCACGAGCACCACCGAGGCGGTGAGCAACGGCGTGGAGACCGACTCGGGCACCGTGGTCGCGGCGATGGTTTCCGAGGTGACCCGGGTGGGGGTGACGGGATTCCATGGCGACTCGCCGGCCATGATCTGCGCGAAGTATCGGCGGGCACCGGGCTGCGTGGCATCGACGAGCCGTTGCCGGGTCTGTCGGTCTTCGACCACGATGATGTGACCGGCCTGCCGGTTGCCGCCGCTGGGTGCGAACCGTGCGTTGTCCAGAATGCGATCTAACACGTTGTCGGGCAACGACTCCCCGGTGAATTCACGTGCCGCGAACGTGGTGCGCATGACGTCGTAGAGCTCCATGGCGTCACTCTAGTCAGCACTGGACGGGCTCAGCCGCCGCTTGATCTCTTTCTGGAACGAGACGAGGACACCGCGCACCGCCGATTCGGTGACGGTGACGGGAGCGAGCACCGACTCGGCGAGTCCGACGATCCGCTCGATACGGGTCATCACGTTCTCCATGCGTTCGACGACGAGCATCATCCGGGGCGTGAGTTCGCCGATGACACCGAGGGTTTCGTTCATGTCGATGAGGACGGCGGACATATCGGTGAGTACGGTGTCGAGTTGCTCCACGGTGACATCCGCGTTGAGGGCCGCCCGGGCCAGTTTCTGGATCCGCTCGCGCCCGGTGCGGGAGGCAGTCTGACTGCCTTTTTCGGGGGTGTCGTCGACCACCACGCGGCCAGTATTACAGCTCGGAGTGCTCAGTCGTGGTGATGTTCCAGCAGATCCGCTTGATTGATCTTGAATCTCGGCATGAGCAGCCACCTGAAGGTCTGCGCACGTGCGCGTTCGATGAGTTCGCCCGAATGCGAGAAATCCGCAGGCGAGATGCGCACCGGGCACAGGGGCGGCACCACTCGCAGGTCGACCTTCTGCTCGAAGCGAGCCACGTCGACCGCCAAGCGTTGATTGATGGCCAACGTTGTCGCATGCAGCGCCATGGCCAGCGCTCCCTTCGGTGGCTCGCGCAAAGCGCATGCGTATCCGGTGGGCAGCACCCAGATCTCGTCGGCGCCCAACGAAACAGCATGGGAGAGAGGGGTGTTGTTGACGACGCCGCCGTCGATGTAGACGTGTCCGTCGATGGTGACCGGGGGCAGCACGGCCGGGACGGCGGCACTGGCGGCGATCGCGTCGATCGGATCGCCGCCGGACAGCAGTACATCCTGGCCGGTGAGCACATCCGTCGCGACGACGTGCAGGGGAATGGGTGCCTCCTCCAGCCGACGAAACTGCAGGTTCTCGCGCAGGAGGCGGCGCAGACCCGAGTCGGAAACCAGGCTGCGGCGACGACCGATGAATCCGAGGAAGCCGGTGTACAGATTGGTGGGAAAGACGTCATCGCGCGAGAGCGAACGCCACAGATCGGCCAGCGCCTTCACGCCGTCCATGTCGGACCGACCGGACAGCCAGCCGCCGTTGAGCGCGCCCACCGAGGTACCGACGATCAGGTCGGGGGCGATGCCCGCCTCTGTCATCGCCAGCAGCATGCCGACTTGTATCGACCCGAGGCTGGCGCCACCGGACAGCACGAACGCCGTGGTCATAGCGCAAGACTAGCGATCACCATCGACGCTGATCGCCGCAAGACCCATTCTGGACAGGTGTCCGATATTGAGCAATAGTGGATAGAGCGACGTGGTGATCCAACTCTGGGCGTCAGGGGCCAGATTCGTTGAAGGCACTGAAAAAATAGGGTGTTTAGTCTCGGTGTGACCTTGTGTCGGCGTCGTCGAACATTCTGGACACCTGTCTATTGTGGAGGTAGCTGTGACTCGGGATCGGGTGCTGGTGACCGGTGCGTTCGGCCTGGTCGGGTCCGCTGTCGTGGATGCGCTCGCGGCGCGGGGCCATGCGGTGGTCGCCACGGATCTGCGCAGCCCGACGAATCTTCAGAGTGCGCAGCATCTCCCGCCCGGGGTCGAGGTGCGGTGGGCGGACCTCACCTCCCACTCCGAGGTAGCAGACCTGGTCGAGTCCACCCGACCGCTCGCAATCGTTCACCTGGCTGCGCTGATTCCACCGTTCTGTTACGCGAATCGGCGATTGGCGCAGGCGGTCAACGTCGATGCGACGGGCCTGCTGGTGTCCGCGGCCGAGAACCTGCCCTGCCCGCCACGGTTCGTCCTGGCGTCGAGTGTCGCGGTCTACGGTGCGCGGAATCCACACCGCGACACGGGACTGCTCACAGCTGACACCCCGGTCAACCCCAGCGACCTCTATGGCGCCCACAAGGTGGCGGCAGAGAATCTGGTGCGGTCCTCAGGCCTGGAGTGGGTGGTGCTCCGCCTTGGCGGGGTCCTGACGGCGACTCCTCGCTGGAGCATCGATCCCAACCTGCTGCGCTTCGAGGCGGTACTGCCGTCGGACGGCCGGATCCAGACCGTCGATGTCCGCGACGTCGCGCGGGCCTTCGGCGCCGCGATAGGTACAAGCCACGTCCGCGAGGTCTTCCTGATCGGTGGCGATAGCTCTCACCGCACCACGCAGTCCGCAGTCGCGTCGGAGACCGCCGCCGCGATGGGGCTGGCCGGCGGTATCCCGGCGGGACGCCCGGGCGACCCCGACGATCCCCGCAGCTGGTTTGTCACCGACTGGATGGACACGGAACGCTCGCAGCAGGTGCTTGGCTTCCAGCGGTATTCGCTGCCCGCGATGCACGCCGAGACCAGCGCCGCGGTCGGGTGGAAGCGCATGCCGATCCGGTTGGCGGCGCCGATCGTGCGGTCCGTGCTTAAAACCCAGTCGCCGTATCGCGGGATGAGCGGACAATTCGCAGATCCGTGGCGTGCGATCGAACGGTGCTGGGGCGATCCGCAATACTGAGGCAATGCGAAAGGGCGATGGATGAGCGGAATCGAACGGGTCGTCACCCGCGGAACCTTCGAACTCGACGGCGGCAGTTGGGAAGTCGACAACAACATCTGGATCGTTGGTGAAGGCGATGACGTGGTCGTGTTCGATGCCGCCCACACCGCCGAACCCATCGTCGAAGCGGTCGGGGGCCGCAATGTGGTCGCGGTGGTGTGCACTCACGGCCACAATGACCACATCACCGTCGCACCCGAGTTGAGTCAGGCCCTGGACGCGCCTATCCTCCTGCACCCGGCCGACGACGTGCTGTGGCGAATGACGCACCCGGACAAAGAGTTCCGTGGCGTCAAGGACGATATGGTGCTCGCGGTGGGCGGTCTGGAACTGCATGCCCTACACACGCCGGGGCATTCGCCGGGGTCGGTGTGCTGGTACGCGCCCGAGCTACGCGCCGTGTTCTCGGGGGACACCCTGTTCCAGGGCGGACCGGGCGCCACCGGTAGGTCGTTCTCCGATTTCCCGACGATTCTGCGCTCCATTTCAGGGCGACTCGGCCCGCTTCCCGAGGACACGGTGGTCTACACGGGCCACGGCGACACCACCACCATCGGCGACGAGATCGTGCACTACGACGACTGGGTAGCGCGCGGACACTAGCGTGCGTCTAGAAGGGCGGCGGGTGTTTGGTGGCGAGACTGGCCAGGGCCGCCTCGCCTTGTAGTCGCTCTTGGCGGTTGAGGTTTCGTTCTGCCTGACGCCGATGGTTGCGTTCCTGTTTCCGGGTGCGCTGACGTGTGAGCGTGGGGAAGAGGAACCCACTCGCGGGTGTGGTGACATAGGCGTGCCCCGTGGGTGCCTTCCACAACACGGTGCCGTCGGGTTCTTGAATCTCTGTCCAGCCACCGAAGGTCTTCAGCAGATGATGCTTGCGGCACAGGGCCTTCAGATTGGTTCCGGTCGTGGCTCCACCGGCGGCCCAGGGCACCGAGTGATCGAGGTCGGTCCGATCGGCGGCGGCCTCACAACCGGGGAATCGGCACAGTTGGTCGCGAGCGCGTACGAAGGCAGCCAGTCCGCCCGCGGGGCGGTATCCGGAGCTGTGGGAATCGGTTAGCTCGCGCGTGCGGGCACCTGCGGCCGCGGAACGGGCCTGCGCGGCGGCTAGCACTCCGAAGCCCGGCACATATGCGGGGATATCGTCACAGCCGTCGAGGGTGGACTGATTGACGACCACGCTCACAACCACCGCCACGTCGGCGACGTCGCGGCCCGTGCAGGCGGGGCGTCCACAGGTGCAGCGCATCTGATCAAGCCCGCGGGTCAATGCTCCGACAGCATCGGCGCGGCGCTGTGCCTTGGTGCGCGGGTCCGCAGGGCAGACGGTGTCGGCCAGTAGGTCGAGACGTTTGTCCAACGCCACGGCATGGGTCGCCTGCAGGGTGCCCCAGATTTCGGCGACCGGCTCCCCGTTACCGACGGGGCGGATCTCGACATGCCGCCCCTCGTTGGCAGATCTGTTGCGCCGCACGGCGTCCTGATCGAACCGGAGTACCAGCGCGTCCAGCGCGGCGGAGATGCGTTTGTGTGACCAGCGTGCCCAGCGGGTCAGGGCCTGCACGATGGCCGTATCCAGCCGGGCTACCACCGCATCGCCGTCGACGAGTTCGGTGCGATTGATGATCAGGGCGACAGTCCGAAAGTCGAGATCGCCGGCGGCGAAACGTTCCGCGACTGCCCTGAGGCGGTGACGCAGAACCTGGGCGTAGCGCATCTGGCTGGAGGCCAATGCCTGCGTGATGCCCTGCGCGGCCGCGATTTCCGCGGCAACCCTGTCCCAGCGATCCAAGAGGTGGCGGTCACGCTCATCGGGTTTGTCCAGGTCGGCGTGCCGGTCCACGAGCACACCGATCGCGTCCAGCCGCCGGGCACACGCCCGCGCCTCGGCACGCTGTGCCGACGTGATCACGTCGAGCAGATCGCCGTCCAGCAATGAATCGAACACATGTGCGAGTTTAGTGGAATCTGCGCGCCAGACCCGCCGCGCGGCCGTCGTTGTGGATGAACTTCGGATTGTGGATAACCGCTGGTATCGGCTGCGGTCCTGCGTGTTAGTTCGTGTTTGCGTATGCGTCGAGAGCATCGGCGGCGCAACGACGTCCGACCTCGATGACCTCGGTGGCACGGTGAAAGTCGAGACTGCGGCTGACGCTGCGCGGTACTTCGATCAGGACATCCGGTGGGTGTGCGGCGAGCTGCATGCGAGCAAGTTGTGACTGCATCACCTCGATGGTGCGGTTCATCACCTCGAAGCTCGTCAGTTTCGCGGCAGGATCTGGTTGGCCGACCGTCTCGGTCTCGTCGGCGGAGAACAGTGCCGAGGTGCTCCGCATCAGTCGGTTCAGCCATTCCGTCGTCACCCGTGGCTCCCGAGGCTCTGGCTCCGGTGGCGGCGCGGGGGCGCGCCGTTCATCACCCCCACTGAGTGTCACCGCGACCCTCAGTTCGGCATATACCCCGGCCAGCGGTGCCACCGCGGGCAGATCCAGAACACCGCCGTCGGCCAGTACCCGCCCGTTCAGAACATGCGGCGAGATCATCCCGGGAATCGCGATGGATGCGCGAATGGCGGACGCCAGCGAACCGTTCTGCAGCCACACGGACTTACCGGCGATCAAGTCCGTGGCGACCGCGGTGAACGGTATGGGCAAATCTTCTATCGCAACATCACCGAGCAGCTCACGTACCACGTCCAGGATCTTCTCCGCGCGAAAGAACCCGGGGCTGGTCCAGGTCGGGTCCAGGAGCCGAAGTACCGCGCGCTGCGTCAACGATGTGGCCCACGAGGCGAATTCGTCGAGGGCTCCCGCCGCTTCCAGACCGCCGACTAACGCGCCCATCGACGATCCAGAAATCCCGGAGATCTCGAAGCCGCGCGCGTGAAGCTCCTGAATCACGCCGATATGCGCGTAGCCGCGTGCCCCACCGGCGCCCAGCGCCAGCGCGATCTTCGTGCCGGGTGCACCCGTGCCCGCCTCGCCAGTCATCAGGTCAATCTTGGCAAGAGCGCGGCGGCCTGGCCAGGTGAGGTCCGCGACACCCGGCTACTGACGGGCGTGTGGGTCGGAGGCGTTGAGTGTCGCGACGACCTCGTCGTAGTCACCCCGGGCCTCGCCGTAGCGCAGGAACTTCACCCGTTCTACCTGGATTTCGGTGGCATCGGGCCGCGTCTCCAATAGCGTGACCACCTCGTCGACGAAGTCCTTCAGGGGCATCGCGAACTCGCTGTCTTGTTGCCCCGGCATGAGGTCCGTGCGGACCGCAGGCGGTTGGAGCTCCTTGACCTCGACCCGAGTGTCCGCGAGCTGTAGCCGGATCGACTCGCTGAGCATGTGAACAGCCGCCTTGGACGCGTTGTAGCTCGGAGTCACCTTCAGCGGCGCGAAGGCCAACCCTGATGACACGGTGACGATGGTGGCCGCCGGTTGTTCTTGGAGATGCTCGATGAAGTTGGCGATCAAGCGAATCGGACCGAGCACATTCGTGGTGACGATCTCCTCGGCCGACTGGAGGAACGTCTCGGGGCGATGCCAATCCTCGACGCGCATGATCCCGGCCATGGCGATCAGGACGTTCACGGTGGGGTGATCGGCCATTACCTGTTGGGCCGCGCTGCGGATGCTTTCCGGATCGGAAGTATCGATGTGGACGGCCGCGATGCCGGGGTGTTCGGCGCAGATCTGCTCCAGCAGTTCGGTACGGCGGCCACCCACGATCACGGTGTTGCCCTTGGCCTGCAGGGCCAACGCGAGCTCCAGGCCGATCCCGCTGGTCGCTCCTGGGATGAACACGGTGTTGCCCGAGATCTTCATCGGAAACCCTTCGCTCGATTATGTGTACGTACCGTACACATAAGTAATGTACGGTACGTACACATACTTGGCAAGGCGAAGCGGGAGGCAATGGTGACTGATGCGGGAGGGGGCGAGGTGAAGCAACCTCGCCGAGGTCGTCGACCGGCTGAGGAAGTGCGCGAGGAGGTGCTTCAGGCGGCCGGGGAGCTGCTCTTCGCCGAGGGGATGGCCGGATTCACCATCGACAAGGTCGCGGCCCTGTCCGGTGCGAGCAAGATGACGATCTACAAATGGTGGCCGTCCAAGGGGGCCCTTGCCCTCGACGGCTACTTCCGGAAGGTTGAACCAGGGCTGAGCTTCCCGGACAGCGGCGACATCGAACGCGACCTACGTACCCAGATGCGTGCCTTCCTGGGCGTCATTCGGGACACCGCCGGGGGTGGCATCATCGGCGAACTCATCGGTCAGGCTCAGATCGATCCGGAGCTCAAAGCGGCCTTTGTGCAACACTATTCAGGTCCCCGGCGAGCTCTCGCGGTTACGTCGATGCGCCGGGCGCAGGAACGCGGCCAGCTTCGTTCGACTGTCGACCCGGAGGTCGTCGTGGACCAACTGTGGGGCGCCTGTTATCACCGGCTCCTGGTACCCGGCCAACCGCTGACGGAGGAATTCGTGGATGCTCTGCTGGATAACTTGTTCGGCGGGATCAAGGCGTGATGCGCGACGGGGAATAGGCCTGGCACGACCGGTGGTTTGACGCGGTATGCCACGTCAGTTCACCGAAGCCGAACGCCAAGAGTTTCTCGCTGCGAAACACATCGCCGTGCTGTCCGTCGCCGCCGGTGAGCGCCCGCCGGCCAGCGTGCCGATCTGGTACGACTACACGCCCGGAGGAAACATCCGGGTGAGCACAAGCACGGGCAATCGCAAAGCGCGCCTCATCGAGGAGGCCGGCGCGGTGACGCTGACCGTGCAGCATGAAGAGCCGCCCTACCAGTACGTCATCGTCGAGGGCTCGGTTGTCGACGCGGTGCGACCGGCGCCAGCGGATGCGCGCGAAGCCATTGCGATCCGCTACCTCGGTGAGGAGGCGGGGCGCGAGTTCGCGCGCGGCTACGACAACGCCGCGACCGTGCTGTTCACGATCCGGCCGGATCGCTGGTTCACCGCGGACTTCTCCGACGACCTCTGACCCTGGCCTATCGGTCCGGACAGCACCTACGCCAGGGCCAGGAACAGCTTCTCGAGTTCGGCCTCGGTCATGGGTGCGCTGTTGCCGTTCTTGTCGGCGGTGATGCATTCGCGCAGACCGGTGGCGACAATCTTGAATCCGGCACGGTCGAGTGCGCGTGACACCGCGGCAAGCTGCGTCACGACATCCTTGCAGTCGCGGCCATTTTCGATCATGTTGATCACCCCGTTGAGCTGCCCCTGTGCCCTGCGCAGTCTGCCGAGGATGGCGGCGATGCTGTCTTGATCGTCGATCATGAATCTACCTTTCGGGGCCCCTGGCTACTGCTGGCAGTATACCCGCCTGGGTATATGACGTGCGCGGACGTGTGTGAACTTTCAACGGCCACCAGAACCACGGCCCGAGCAGCCCGGCTATGGACGGTGTCATCAGTGAGCGCACGATCAGGGTGTCGAACAGCAGGCCCAGGCCGATGGTGCTTCCTGCTTGGCCGATCGAGCTCAAATCACTTGCCGCCATGGACATCATGGTGAAGGCGAATACCAATCCCGCGGACGTGACGACTCCACCGGTTCCTCCCATCGAGCGGATGATGCCGGTCTTGAGCCCCGCGCCGATCTCTTCCTGGAAGCGCGACACGAGCAACAGGTTGTAGTCCGAGCCGACGGCCAGCAGGATGATCAGTCCGAAGACGGGCGCGATCCAGTTGAGTTCGAGACCGAAAATGTACTGCCACACCAGCACCGAGACCCCGAAGGCGGCGCCAAGGGACAGCAGCACGGTGCCCACGATGACCAGTGAGGCGATCAGTGCCCGGGTGATGATCACCATTACGGCGAAAATCAGTGTCAAAGCTGCGATCCCGACGATCAACAGGTCATAGCGAGAACCGGACTGAATGTCACGGTAGATCGCAGCGGTACCGGCGAGGTAGAACCGGGCATCGGTCAGGGCAGTCCCCTTGACGGCTTGATGGGCCGCTTCCAATTCGGAAGTAACCGAGGAGATTCCCGCGGGCGTGGCCGGGTCCTTGTCGTGGGTGATGACGAAGCGTGCGGCCGTTCCGTCGGGAGAGAGGAACAGTTTCAGACCGCGCTGAAAGTCGGGATTCTGAAATGCCTCGGGGGGCAGGTAGAAGTAGTCACCGCTGCGGGATGCGTCGAAGGCCTGCCCCATGGCGCTGGCGGTATCGGTCATCTGCGCCATCTGAGTGATCAGATTCGAGAAGCTGCTGTGCATGGTCAGCAGGGTGTCGTGCATGGACCTGGCCACCGCGATGATCGGTGGAAACTGAGCAGCCATTTGGGGAATGACCGTATCGATGTCTCCGACATCTGCGGTCAGTGCGCGCATGTTGTCGCTGAACGTGTCGACGCCGTCGATTGCGTCGAACACCGACCGTATGGCAGAGCACGCCGAGATGTCGAAACAGTGCTGCTCCCAGTAGAAGTAGTTACGCAAGGGCCGTACCACGTCGTCGAAGTCGGCCAGATGGTCCCGAATCTCGTCCAGCGTCGTCTGGGCTGCTGACATGTCAGCGGTCATGCGGTGGGTCGTGCTACCCATCTTGCCGACCAGGGATCGCATGCGCTCCATGGCACTGATCAGCGCGGCCAGGTCCTTGCTCATGGTGAGCATGTCAGCGGCGCGCTCCTTCATGAATTGAAGGTTCTGCTGGATGGGAATCGACTGGGCACTGATCTGGAACGGTATGGAGGTGTGCTCGATCGGACCTCCTAGTGGGCGCGTGATGCTCTGCACCATTGCGATTCCCGGTGTCCGGAACACCTCCTTGGCGATTTTGTCCAGGACGATCATGTCGCCGGTATTGCGCATGTCATGATCGCTCTCGATCATCAGGATGTCGGGATTCATCGTGGCGGCGCTGAAATGGCGTTCGGCCGCTGTGTATCCAATGTTCGACGGCAGGTCGTCGGGAATGTAGAAGCGGTCGTTGTAGCTGACTTTCATGGTCGGCATGATGGCGATACCGATGAGCGCTATGGCCAGTGATGCGGCGAATATCGCACCGGGCCAGCGCACGGTTGCGGTGCCGATGCGCCGCCACCGCCGAACCTTCACAACCCTTTTCGGGTCGAGCAGCCCAAACCGGCTGGCGACAGCGACCACGGCGGGCGCGGCGGTCAGCGCACCGGCAACTACGACGAGCAGCCCCAGTGCGGAGGGGATGCCGAGAGCCTTGAAGTAGGAAAGCCGCGCGAGATGCAGACACAAGGTTGCTCCGGCGATGGTCAGGCCCGAGCCCAGGATGATGTGAAAGGTGCCACGGAACATGGTGTAATACGCGGCTTCTCGATCTTGACCGGCTTGTCTCGCCTCCTGGTAGCGGCCGATGAGAAATATCGCGTAGTCGGTGCCGGCCGCGATCGCCAGCGACGACAGCATGGCCACCACGAATGTGGAGAACCCCAGCAGTCCGACATTGCCCAGAAGCGCGACAATTCCCCTGGCCGTGCCCATTTCGAAGCCAACCATGACCAGGACCAGCAGCATCGTGCTGACGGAGCGGTAGGTGATGAGGAGCATGATCATGATGACGGCACCGGTAACGCCCATCATGATGAACATGCTCTTGTCGGCGGCCTCGTTCATGTCCGTGGTCAACGCCGCAGGCCCGGTGACGTACACCGTGACCCCGGGCGGCGGGGCCGAGCCGTCGACGATTTTCCTGACGGCTGCCACCGACGCGTTGCCCAGGGTGCTGCCCTGGTCGCCGGCCAGATTGAGCTGTACGTATGCGGCCTTGCCGTCACGACTCTGGGCGCCGGAGGCCGTCAGCGGATCCCCCCACACGTCCTGGACATGCTGCACGTGAGCGGTGTCGGCCCGCAATGCGTGCACCAGCCCGGCGTAGTACGAGTGCGCCTCTTCGCCAAGAGGATTGGCACCTTCCAGCACGATCATCGCGATGCTGTCCGAGTCGGATTCCTGGTACTTCTCGCCGATGTGTTTGGCAGCGATCATGGCCGGTGCGTCGTGCGGCGACATTGTGACGGCATGTTCTCGTGCCACTGACTCAATAGGTGGCACAAGCACATTCACGGCCACGGTTAGCAGCAGCCAACCCACCAGAATGGGGGCGGCGAATCTGCGCACAAAGCGCATGAAAGCCGGACGTTGCTGCTTGGTGTTCATGCGGCTTTCACCAGACAGGAGGTTTGGGCGTGGAACCCGTCCGCGGACTGCTCAGCTTCGGTCTGGTCGTTCACGATGATCCGGCAGCCGATGGCGGTGCTATCACCTTGCGCCACAACGCTGGCGATCACTGCGGGCACGGTCGTTTCGATCGTGTACGTCCACGGCAAGCCGGTGAAATCGGCCCGCCGCGGACGGGTCTCTTTGTCCAGGTAGTTCACCGTGCCGGTGGTGCCGGTGGGGCCGTAGACCTCGTATCGCACGCGCTTGATCGTGGATGCGGCAAGGGGTTCTGCGCTGACGCCCGATGCCGAAAAGATCGGTTCGGAGCCGAATGCACCACGCAGGTCATGCACGGCGACCGCGCCGAGTCCGACCGCGCAGGTGACGGCTATCGGCACCCAGGCCCGTTTCAATCCACCAACTAGGGCGCTACGCATGCGGCTAACCACCTTTCTGCTGCAGATCAACGCCTTTGGGCAACGACGAGTCTCATTCATACCATACCCCCTAGGGTATCTATTCCAAACTATTCACCCCTGCGCCTGGTCTTCGCAAATACCTTAGGGGGTATGGTATGAATGGAATCAGAACGAATCTGAGGGTTGACGCCGATGCGGTTCGGTTCTTGGCGTCGACCGTGTTTCACAGCGATGGGAGATGCCGCATGTCAACACGTGGCGATACGTTCGATGCGAGGATCTGGCTCGACCCGGTGTGTCCCTTCTCGTGGAATACCGCACGGTGGCTGGATGCGGTCGCGAGTCGGTCCGGCCTCTCGGTCGATTGGCAGCTGATGAACCTGGCTGTGCTGAACGAGGGCAGAGAGCTGCCGCCCGCTCAGCGGGCTCGCATGGACGACTCGCGGCGAGTGGGGCGATTGATGGCAGGCATCCACCGCGATCTGGGTCAACAGGGCTTGTACACAGCGTATTTCGTCTTCGGGGAGTTGTACTTCGACGAGTCGGTGGCCGTCGGCGCTGACCTGGCTGAGCGAGTGCTGGCCAAGGTTGCGCCACTGGAGACGTCAAGCGAATCGCTGGCGGACACCTCGCTGGACCCGTTGGTGCGGTCCTCACACGAGGCCGGCCAGCGGGCTTTGGGTGATGTGGGCGGTAGCCCGCTGTTGCAGATAGCGGGCCGCACGTTCTTCGGTCCGGTGTTGACGGCACTACCCGAGGAAGACAGCGCACGGGAGCTCTTCGACGCGGTCACCGCACTCGCCCGGGTGCCGGAGTTCACACAGTTGCAGCGGCCACGTCCGGCGCACTGAACCAATTGCTCGGCCTATTCAGGAAGAGGGAGTGCAGAACATGAAGAAGATCGTCGTTTTGGGTGCCGGTATCGGTGGACTCAGCGTGATCAACGAAATCCGCCAGTCCGGCGTGCCGCTAGATGACTTGGACATCACCGTGGTGGACGAGGACTTTTCACACTTCCTGGGTTTCACCTTGCCCTGGGTGATGAGGGGCTGGCGCGAAGCTGACAGTGTGCCGATTAGGCCCAGTGCCGAGGCACTCTCCGGGATAACCACCATCGCGGGTGCTGTGGCCGGCATCGACCCCAGCACACGCACGATAACCCTGTCCGACGCATCCACCCTGTCGTTCGATGCCCTCGTCATCGCCACCGGAGCCCGCAATGCCCTCGAGAAGGTGCCCGGTCTGAGCGAGGCTGCCGACCGGGGCGACGCGGTGCACTATTACGGTGTTGCCGCGGCCGGTGATGCGCAACGCGCACTGGCGAATTTCTCGGGAGGAAAGCTCGTCTTTCTGGTGACATCGCAGCCTTACCGCTGCCCGGTGGCTCCGTACGAGGGCGCCCTGCTGGCATCGGATCTCCTGAGTGAGAAAGACATCCGATCGGACGTCGAGATCAGCGTGTACAGCCCGGAGGCACATCCCATGCCCTCGGCGGGGCCCTATGCGGGGCCGCAGTTGGTGCAGATGCTCAACGACAACGGCATCGCCTTTTATGGTGAACATACGACCCAACGCGTTGACCCGGAGAAAAAGATCGTCGTGTTCACGGATGGGACCACCGTGGGTTTCGACTTGCTGGTGTTCGTACCACCGCACGAGCCGTCGGTCACCATCGACGGGACTGGCTGGATCGGTGTCGACCCTCAGACCATGCAAACCGTGTATGAGGGGATCTGGGCGATCGGCGACACGGTGTCGGTGACCTCGCCCTCCGGCAGACCGCTGCCGAAGGCCGCCATCTTCGCCAAGAACGGTGCAAAAGCTGCTGCCCAGAACCTACTTCACTATCTCGACATGTCCGCGGAGACCGCTGTGCTCTCGGGGCTGGGGTATTGCTACCTCGACACCGGTCAGCACCGCGCGGCACAGGGCAAGGGCGACTTCTTCACGCTGCCGCATCCGGCAATCACGCTCACCGAACCGTCCGCGGGCCAGCATCGGGACAAGCAGGAAGAGGAGTCCCAATGGCGTGGCATCTGGGAGTTCGCCGACCGCTCGGAATCAAGACCGAGCTGAACGTCAGCGACTAGCTACCAGACCCGGATCCAGTCCACGAGCATGTCCGCGGGATACGTCCCGCCGCGCGGATCACCGCCGCCGGATCCGGCCACGGCCAGGTTCAGCACCGCGAAAGCTTTGTGCCCGGGATTGTTGAACGGCCAGTCCGCCAGGGAGTTGGCCGGGACATCGAAATACGGCGCCGCCCCGTCGGTGTAGTCCCGCCAGAAGCGAATCCCCTTGTCGTCCCACTGGGTGCGCCAGGTGTGCCAGCCGCTGTCCAGGGTCAGGTTGTGGGTCTTCCATTCCGAGCCGTTTGCCTTGGCGTGCACCGTAGTTGCGGCCGGCCAGCTGCCGTTGCCGTACCACTCGACGATGTCGATCTCACCGTCTTGGTCGCTGCCGAGCCAGAACGCGGGCCACGCGCCCGGGGTCAGGCAGTTGAACTTGATGCGCGCTTCCCAGGTGTAGCCGATACCAAGTTCGGTGGTGCTATAGATCTTGCCGCCGTAGTACGTGTTGCCTTCCTTGGCGGCCTTGATGACCAGGTTCGAGTTGCCGTCGAGGTAGACGTTCTTACGGTCGTCGCGGTACTGGCCGACGTTCTCGGGGAGCTCCCAAAACGTGGGGTCCTTCATGGATTCGCGAGCCTTGGAGATCGCCCACTTGGATCCATCGGGGGCCGACCCGGCCGGGCCGTCGAACTCGTCGACGAAGACGTACTTGCCGTTCGGAGGGGCGGCGGGAGGTTGCTTGGGCGGTTGCGACGGTTGTGCCCACGCCTGGGGCATCGAAACCGCGGCCGTCAGCATGCCAAGCCCTGATATCGCCATAACGCGGCGTCGATCCATGTTCACCATCGTGGCCGACCATAACAGGATTCGCCCGATGTGGTCCGGATGCGCAGGGTTGGCTGCTAGTGCGGGGTGCGTAACGCCTGGCGGTCGGGTGCCAGCATTGCCGCCGCAAGACCGCGTGCGGCCAGATCACTCGGCATAGGGCCGCCCGTTGCCAGTGCCGCGCCGGCCCGAGCGAGAGCCGGCGCCATCTGAATGCCATAACCTCCCTGCGCTGCGTACCAGAAGAAGCCCTCGAGGTCCGGGTCCTCGCCCACGACGGGCGTGCGGTCTGCGGTGAAAGATCTCAGGCCCGCCCACGCCGAGTTCACATTTCGAATACCCAGAGTGGTTGCCTCGTTGATCATCCCGATCGCCCGGGCCATCTCCAGCTCGTCGGGTCGGGGGTCTCCGGGTGGTTGCGGGGTCTCGTCGGCGGGCGAGCAGAGGAACTGCGCGCCATCGGGTTTGAAGTAGAAGTCGTCGGCAGCATCCAGGGTCATGGGAAGTGAACCGGCGGAGCTGTCGGGCGGAGCCGACACCATGAACGCCGTTCGTCGCAGGGGCTGGATTCCCACCGGATGAGCGCCCATGACATGGGCAAGTTCGTCACACCACGCGCCCGCCGCATTCACGACGGTCGTTGCCTGGAATGCTCGTCTGGACGCGTCGTGCAGGACCCATCTGCCCTGCCTGCGGGTGCCGCTAACGATTCCCGCCGACTTCACGATGGTTCCGCCGCGCCGGCGCAGTCCGCGCACGTAACCCTGGTGCAGCCCGTGGACATCCAGCTCCATCGGTGTCAGGTCGACCGTTGCCAGCTGGGTGTATCCGGGGCGCAGGTAGGGGTTGATCTCCTCGGCGACCACGCCCTCGACCAACTCTGTGTGGCAGCCCTGCTGCCGCGCTTGACCGTGTAGTTCCCTCAGCGAATCGGCGTGGGCTTCATCGGCGATGATCAAGAGCGGCAGCGAGGTGGCCAAGGGGGCGTCGAACCCGTCGTGCGGGTCGGTGAAGAAGTCGCGGCTCGCTGCCGTCAACATTCGGATGACAGGATTTCCATAGTTCTCGATGAAGGTCGCCGCCGACCGGCCGGTGGTGTGGAAGGCCAGGGTCGACTCTCTTTCCAGCAGTGCGACGGTTCGATGTTGGGCGATCTCGTAGGCGATCGACGCGCCCGACATGCCGCCGCCGACGACGATGACGTCGACGGAGAATTCGGTCTCGATGGAGTGGCTCACGTGACCTCCGTCTCGGCGTGGGGAGATGATCTCTTGAGTTCGAGGGTAGGTCTTGTAAACCGCCGTATCGTCTCCACTGAGTCGTAGACCAACGAACGGGGAGGCCGGATGCCGATCACATTGCCCGACAGCTGGGCTGACAGCTTGGGCGATCTGGCTGATTTCTATCGCGATCTGCATCAG
The DNA here is from genome assembly GCF_001456355.1 of Mycobacteroides saopaulense. Lineage (NCBI taxonomy): Bacteria > Bacillati > Actinomycetota > Actinomycetes > Mycobacteriales > Mycobacteriaceae > Mycobacteroides > Mycobacteroides saopaulense. Next base: position 4,527,663 of record NZ_CP010271.1, on the reverse strand, counting down.
CATCCGGAGCTGTCGTTCCAGGAACATCGCACCGCGGAAAAGATCCAGGAGATCATCGCGCCACTCGGGTTGGAGGTGACGCCGGGCGTCGGCGGCACCGGGGTTGTGGCTGTGCTGCACAATGGATCTGGCCCGGTTGTGTGGCTGCGCGCGGACTTTGATGCGCTTCCGGTGCAGGAGCAGACCGGTCTTCCGTATGCGAGTACCGCGCGCGCCACCACCGCCGACGGTGAGGACGTGCCCGTCATGCACGCGTGCGGTCATGACATGCACGTCTCGGCGTTGGTGGGCGCCCTTCGGTTGCTGAATGAACTCAAGGGAACCTGGTCGGGAACGGTGGTTGCGGTGTTCCAGCCCGCCGAGGAAGTGGGCGGCGGCGCGAACGCCATGATCGCCGACGGGATCCTGGATCGCTTTCCCAAGCCTGACATCGTGATAGGTCAGCACGTAGGTCCGCTGCCCGCGGGGATGATTGGGTACAAGACCGGTACGTTGCTTGCGGCAGCGGATGGGCTCAAGATGCAACTATTTGGGCGGGGTGGGCATGGCTCGCAACCGGAATCGACGATCGATCCGGTGGTGATGGCCTCCAATGTGGTGCAGCGCCTGCAGACCATCGTCTCGCGCGAGCTGTCTCCTTTCGAGCCGGCCGTGGTCACCGTCGGGTACCTGCACGCCGGATCGAAGGACAACATCATCGGCGATGAGGCAGAGCTCGGCATCAATGTCCGCACCTTCAGTGAGGATGTCCGAAGCAAGACACTGGCCTCGATCACTCGGATCGCTCAGGCCGAAGCGAGGGCCTCAGGCGCCGACAGGGAACCGGCTGTTACCTCTATGTACTCCCTTCCTGCCACCGTTGTCGACGATGGGGCGATGCGGGAGATCGCTCGCGTGTTCCGCGAGTACTTCGTGGCCGACCGAGTGATGGAGCTACCGACCCCGCTCACCGGAAGCGAGGATGTCGGAATCTTTGGGACCACCGCCGGCGTCCCGACCGCCTTCTGGTTCTGGGGCGGATACGAGCAACAGCGCTTCGAAGACGCCGCAGCAGCAGGAAAGCCGGTGCCTTCCAATCACTCTCCGGAGTTCGCCCCCGTGCTCGAGCCCACACTTCGCACGGGCGTGGAGGCACTTACCGTGGCGGCGTTGTCACGGTTGGGTTCCTAGCGTGTCGCCCGTCAACGGGGAATCCGACTCAGCCAGTCGGACTCACCGTCCACCGGCTGATTGTCGATAGCAACAAGCGGCACACCAGATTTGGGGAACTGCCGCAGGATCGGAAGGTTGTTCGCCGCGATGGCACGGGCGTCGAAGGGAATCGGCAGTCCCAGCCGGATCTGGTCCTGGGCGCCCTGCGGTGCGTTGACGCGCCCGGCCAACTCCGCCAGCTGGTCGTTGCTCAGATCGGTGTCGCCCTCTTCTTCGGGTTGCTGGCCCCGGGTGTAGATCTGCTGGATGAACCGCCAGGTGGTGTCGCTGGACCGTGACTGGTCGGCCACGACATATGTCGCGTAGATCGCCCGACTGTCGTAAGTGCCGCTGGCAGAGTACTTATCGAGGAAGTCCACGAACCGCAGGTTGATGTGTAACGTACCGGATTCCAGGCGCCGGCCGATCTCCGCGCCTTGGTCCTGGACCATCTTGCCGCTGTACGGGCACAGGGGGTCCAGGTAAAGGTCGATCTGTCCGGGCGCGGCGGGGTCGCCGAGGGAGAGAACGTCTCCGGCGGGCGAGGCGTCGGCGGCATGAGCCAGGGCGGTAGTCGGCCCCACGACCAGGACGGCGGCGACGAGACCGATGAGCGTGGTGAGCCGTTTCAGTGCGCGCATCAGTCCATCATGGCGTAGTCACACACGGTCGAGCTGGAGTCCGGTGCTGCGGGGCCCGAAGAGGCCTACATCGAGGCACAACAGCACGATGAGCACCGCCGAGCCGGTGAACACCGCGACCGGTCCGAATGACGAGAGTGCCGGCACCGCGACGAAAGGCAGGACCGTCGACGTCGCGCGCGAGAGCGAATAGGCCACGCCACCTGCGGTGGTCCGTATCGCGGTGGGAAATATCTCTGCCTGGTAGATGTGGTAGCTGTTGGAGAACACATTGGATACCGCGGTGAGTAGGAATCCTGCGACGACGATGGTCACGACGTTGCCCGCAGCGGCGAAAATGATGCCGCACAAGGCTATTCCCAGGGCCGAGGCGATGATCAGATACTTGCGCTCGAACCGCTCGACCAGCTGGACGGACAGCAGTGACCCCAGCGGATATCCCGCGAAGCTCAGTGCCGCATAGCCCAGCGATTCCGTGACGGTGAATCCCTTGCCGACCAGTACCAGCGGGGCCAGAGTGGCAAAACCGTAGTAGGCCACAGTCTGGAGCACCTGGAAGGCCAGGAGCATGAGGGTGCGGGTGCGGTAGTCGCGAAAGGCGATCCCGATTACCTCGGCGACATTGGGGGCAGCGCGCGTGGAATCGGTGACACTGCGTGCCGCGGGGATAGGGGTGCCCGGAGCGACCTTGGCCGCCACGGCGGCCACCACAGCACGTGCCTCGGTGTGTCGGCCACGACTCTCCAGCCAACGCGCCGACTCCGGGAGCACCGTGCGTATCGCCAGCACGAAGACGGCACCGAGCCCACCGAACACCAACAGCCAACGCCACCCGTCGATACCCAACAGGGTGTGACGCGCGACCAGCTTCCCGCCGAGGAGTGCCGCCAACGGCACACCCAGGAATCCGATGGTGTACGCCCACGCGGTCATTCGTCCGCGGACCCGGGCGGGCACGAACTCGGCCAGATAGGTGTCGACAAGCACCAACTCGGCGCCCAGCCCGATGCCCGATAGCAGCCGCAGCACCAGAAACGTCTCGATGTTGGGCGAGAACGCAGCCGCCAACGAAAACAGGGAGTACATCAACAGATTCGCAATGAATATTCGTCGGCGCCCGAACCGGTCCGCGGCCATGGAAAGCAGGTTCGCGCCCAGGAACATCCCGGCGAATCCGGCGGAGATCACCGCCGCCTTTCCCGTGACGTCCAGGTGGAACTGTGCCGCAAGGACGGGTGCGAGCACTCCGCCGAGGAACACCTCGTAGAGGTCGAAGAACGATCCCAGGCCGATCAGCACCACCAGCCGCCAGTGCCATCGGCTGACCGGAAGGGCGTCCAGAACCGACGATGCCGGCGGTGGTGGTGTGCTGTTCAGCGTTATGCCTGACTGTCCGTGACTCGATTGTTGGGCCGAGTCTAGGACCGATACCGTCAGACCTTGCGGTTCTCCGAGGCGATCAGCCAGGCGAGCTTCTCCAGACCGTCGATCAACTGATGCAGGATGTCGGCGGTGGTGGGGTCCTCGTCATCGACCGCATCGTGTACGCCGCGCAGGGTGTTGATGGCCGCGTGGATTCGGGTGGTGACGAGGTCGACGACATCGCCGGTGCTGCGTTCGTACGCCGGGAATTCGGGCAGGGTGGTGTTCGCCGCCACGGTGTCCGATCGGCCGTCGGGCACCGCGTAGAGCGCACGCATCCGCTCGGCGACGGTGTCGCTGCCCTCGCGGGCGAAGTCCACCAGCTCGTCGAGCTGTAGATGCAGATCGCGGAAGTTGCTTCCCACGACGTTCCAGTGCGCCTGCTTGCCTTGTAGGTGCAGTTCGATGAGGTCCACCAACACGCGTTGCAGGCTTCCGGCCAGTTCCGGCGAGGCCTGGAAGGGAGTGACGTCCGATTCGGAGATTCGAGCTGTAGTGGTCATGTCAGGTGCAACCAGACAATTTCTGGAATCATTCCAGAAAAATGGAGGTTTCTAGACCTCGATGCGGGAGCCCATGATCACGGTGCGGTCCCGCGGCAGGCTGAAGAATTCGGCGGCATCGGCAGTGATGTGCGATGTCGCGACGAACAGACTCTTGCGCCAGCGTGCCATGGTCGGTTCGTTCCCCTTGGTCAGCTCCAGCTTTGACAGGAAATAGGTGGCGTCGTCGAATTGGACCGGACCTTCGGTCTCGGAGGCATCGAGCAGGCTCAGTGCGTGTGGCACGTTGGGCGTCTCCATGTATCCGAAACGTGCTGTCACATGGATGATTCCGTCCTTGGCATAGCCGAGGTGATCGATGGTGGTGCGGTCCGCATCCGCGACCCGTGGTACCGGGGGTGTCTCTATGGCGAGGATGACGACGTGCTCGTGCAGGACGTGATTGTGCTCGACGTTCGCGCGCATGGCCAACGGCGTTGTCTCGCTTCCCCGGTTGAGGAAGACCACGGTACCGGGAACCCGCACGACCTGTGGGGGAGCGTTGTGAAGTGCGTCCACGAACGGGCGCAGGGGGCCCTCGGCCTCCTCGCGCGCGGGTGTGACTATGGCGCGGCCACGCTGCCACGTGGTCATCACGGTGAATGCGGTGAGCGCGATCAGGAGTGGCAGCCAGGCTCCGTGCACCAGCTTGGTCATGTTCGCGGCGAGGAAGAGCAGGTCGACGGACAGAAGTGCGCCGGCACTGAGCACCACCAGCCACAGCGGGGTGTTCCAACGGATGCGGGCGACGTAGAAGAACAGCAGGGTGGTGATGGTGATGGTGCCGGTCACTGCCATGCCGAACGCGTAGGCCAACGCGGCGGAGCTGCGAAACGCGAATACCAGGGTGAGGACGGACACCATCAGCACCCAGTTGATCCACGGCACGTAGATCTGGCCGATCGTCGACTCGGAGGTGTGATCGATGCGCAGGCGCGGTAGGTACCCGAGCTGGGCGGCCTGCGACGCCACCGAGTACGCACCGGTGATTACCGCTTGCGACGCGATTACCGTTGCTGCGGTAGCCAACAGCACCATGGGGAGGCGGGCCCATTCCGGTGTCAGTAGGAAGAAGGGCGCACTGATGGTCGCCTCGTCGCCCAGGATCAGCGCGCCCTGGCCGAAGTAGCTGAGCGTCAATGCCGGAAGCGCCAGGCCGAGCCAGCCGTAGGTGATGGCTTTGCGTCCGAAGTGACCCATATCGGCGTACAACGCTTCTGCGCCCGTCACCGAAAGCACCACGGCGGCGAGGGCGAAAAAGGCGATGTGGAAGTGCCCGGCCATGAAGCCGATGGCATAGGTGGGAGAGAGCGCCTTGAGGATTTCGGGGTGTGCCGATATCCCCGACACTCCGCAGGCGCCAATCGCGGTGAACCACAGCATCATCACCGGACCGAAGAACCGTCCCACGGCGGCGGTGCCGTGGCGTTGCACCATGAAAAGCCCGATGATGATCACGGCGGTGATCGGCACGATCCACGCCTCGAGATCCGGCTGAATGACCTTGATGCCCTCGACCGCCGAGAGTACTGAGATGGCAGGGGTGATCATGCTGTCACCGAAAAACAGTGCAGCGCCGAATAGTCCGAATCCTGCCAGGACGGTCGCGGCGCCACGGCCCCGGGCTCCGCTCCATCGCTTGAGCAGGGTGATAAGCGCCATGATGCCGCCTTCACCGTCGTTGTCTGCCCGCATCACCAGGGTGACGTAGGTAAGCGTCACGATCAACATGACTGACCAAAAGATAAGCGAGACAATGCCGTAAACATTGTTGACGTTCAAGGGCACCGGGTGCGGATCGGCGGGGTTGAACACGGTCTGGATGGTGTAGATCGGGCTTGTGCCGATATCGCCGAACACCACGCCCAGCGCGGCGACCACGACGGCCAACCGGATGCCGTGTGACAGGCCGGTAGGGCCGTGCGTGGACGCGTTCGTGGAGTCTTGTTGTTGCACGGTTTCTCGTTCCTGGGGCTGGAGGTGTGCGGCAGGCAGATCGTAGCTCCCGGAGCCTAAATGCAAGCACTACGCGCGGCAGCGGTTTTCTAATGCGCCAGAGCCAGTTCGGCGCTACCGACTATGTGCGGAGCGATGTCTATGCGCGTGACCAGTCCGTCGTGGATGTCCATCCTGATGATCGCGAAGGGATGCCCACCGGGCGCGATGACGGCTCCCGCACGACCGTCGACCAACAGCGTGGCCGCGACGGCGATACGGTCGATGAAGGTCTGTGTCTCCTCGGCGACGGCCGTGGCGCCCCGCACGAGCGTCGCCGCGCCCTGGGGGATGAGTGTGGGGTCAACCGTGCGGATCACATCGGGTGCCATCAGGGTGATCAGTCGCTGGATGTCGCCGCCGCGCGCCGCCGACAGGAATGCGTCGATGATTTCCAGCTGGCCTGCCATATCGCGCGATTCTTCGGGATCGGCGTCGTCCAGCCGCACGCGTGCCCGGCTGGCAAGCTTCTTCGCGGAGACGACCGTGGTGTCGAGTATCGCGGCGATGTCCTCGAACGGCACCGCGAACAGGTCGTGCAGCACGTAGGCCACACGCTGCCTGGGAGACAGCTCGTCAAGCACCACCAGCATCGCGCGCGAAACATCTTCGCGGCGCAGGACTTCCTCGTCGGCCGCGAGCTGTGCACCCGGAATGTGCGCGGCGGTCAGCGGAAGTTCTCCGCGGCGTTCGCGGGACCGGAGCTGATCCAGACACAGGCGAGCGGTCACCGTCGTGAGCCACCCATCCGGATTGCGAAGCTGCTCCGGGTTCGCGGACTGAGCGCGGATCCAGGCCGCTTGTACGGCGTCCTCCGCGTCGTGAACCGAGCCCAGAATTCGGTGGGCGATGGACAACAGCCGGGGACGCGCGGCGTCGAATTCTTGGATCAGGTCCACGAGGAGGTCACCTTTCCGTCATGTCGGTCGTCAAGAGAGATGAGGTCAACGAAACCGACTAGATAGGAGGCAAACATGAGCGTACAGATGGTCCGGTTCAGCACCGACAAGGAACGGGTGGATGAGGTGCAGACCGCGGTAGCTCCCCAGCTGTTCACCGTGTTGGGAAGGTACGAGGGCTGATGTCGATTCTCCAAGTGGTGCTGTTGGTCACGACCGTTCTGTGCGTCCTCGCCAATGGGTTCGAGGTGGGTGCGAAGGCGGTGAAGGCCGAAGCCGTACTGAAGAACTCGGGTGAGGTGGGAGTGGCGCCACGCTGGCTTCCCTATCTCGCGGTGATCGAGGGTGCCGGGGTGGTGGGTCTGGTCATCGGACTCGCCGGTGTGCGGCAGCTGGGTCTGGCGGCGGCGATTGGCTTGGTGGTGTTCTTCATCGTCGCCATCGCCGTGCACGTTCGCGCCAAGGTGTTGTACAACATCGCATTTCCGGGCGTCTTCCTCGCGCTGGCCGTGGGGTCCGTCGCCTACTTCGCGCTGCCGACCGCCTAGCGCTGACGAGCTGCCGAGTTCACCGGTGTAGCCGATGGGTACCCGCGATGATGGCCTCGCAGAGGGCCTGCTCGGGTTCGGAGAGGACGCTGCGTCGGCGCAACAGCACGAATTCCAGCTCACCCAGATCAGGCAGGCTGTCGTCGCTGACCCGGACAAGGCCTGCGGGCAAAAGAGATTCGGCGTGTGCGATCACGCCCATGCCTGCGAGCGCGGCCGCCCGCAGGCCCAACTGGCTGTCGCTGACGCAGGTGATGCGCCAGGTGCGGCCCTCGCGTTCGAGGGCGCGAAGGGCCGCATGACGAGTCAGGCTGGGCGGCGGGTAGGTGACGATGGGCACCGGGTCCCGCACGTCTTGGGTATTGGGGCGCCCCGCCCACACCAGCCGGTCGCGCCAGAGCAGTTCGCCGTGTGTTTCACCTGGCATGCGTTTGGCCACCATCAGGTCCAGCTCACCCGCGGTCATCCGTGTCTTGAGGTACTCGCTCAGTCCGACGACGAGCTCTAAATCCACGCCTGGATGGGAGTTCTGGAACTCCACCAGTACATCGGGCAGCTCCCGGGCCACCAGGTCATCGGATGCGCCCAGCCGGATGAGCCCGGTCAGCTCCGAACTCGCGAAGTACCGATCGGCCTGGGCCTGGGCGTCCAGGATCGAGCGGGCGAAGCCGACCATCGCCGCGCCGTCGGCGGTCAGCGCCAGGTTGCGGGTATCGCGGCGGAACAGCTCACGGCCGACCGACTGCTCCAATCGCGCGATATGCCCGCTGACGGTGGATTGACGCAGTCCCAGAATGCGGCCGGCCGCGGTGAATCCTCCTGCGCGTTCAACGGTCAGAAAAGTCCGCAACAACTCAGGGTCCAGCATCCCCATCACGATACGCGTTTATAGATATCGTTTCTATCGGCTTTTGTAATCAGTATTGGTCCTCGTACGGTGGCATAGTGAAGTGGCTGGCCAAACTCCGTATTGACGCGTTCCTGTTGGGACTGTTCGTCGCGATGGGGATCGGTCTGCTGATCCCCGCGCGGGGTGAGGCCGCCGACGTGCTGGGCTGGGCGACCAAGATCGCCATCGCGGTGCTGTTCTTCCTCTACGGAACGCGGCTGGAGCCGCGCGAGGCACTCGAGGGTCTCAAACACTGGAAACTGCACACCACGGTGCTGGCTGCGACATACGTGCTATTCCCGCTGCTCGGGCTGGCGATGCGACTGCTGGTGCCCTCCGTGCTGACGGATGATCTCTATACGGGTGTGCTGTACCTGTGCCTGTTGCCCTCGACGGTGCAGTCTTCCATCGCCTTCACCTCCATCGCCCGCGGCAATGTCGCGGCAGCGGTGGTCAGCGCGTCGGTGTCCAACATGCTGGGCGTCTTCCTGACCCCCGCGCTGGTGATGCTGTTGATGCAGACCACCGGGGAGGCGACGGTCTCACCCACCGCGATTCTCGAGATCGTGGTGCAGTTGCTGCTGCCATTTGTCGCCGGTCAGTTGTTGCGGCCCAAGCTGTATCGGGTGCTGTCGCACACCACGCTCACCAAGGTCGTCGACCGTGGTTCGGTCTACCTGGTGGTCTACGCGGCGTTCAGCGCCGGGATGGTCGAACACGTCTGGCAGGACCTACAGATCTCCCGGCTGTTGGCCGTCGTCGCGGTCAGCATCGTGCTACTGGCGGTGGTGCTGGGTGTCACGGCGGGCGTGGCGCGGCTGCTGCGGTTCGACAGGGCCGACCGCATTGTCGTGATCTTCTGCGGCTCCAAGAAGAGCCTGGCGACGGGCTTGCCGATGGCCACGGTGCTCTTCGCAGGACATCCGGTCGGTCTGATCGTGCTGCCGCTGATGATCTTCCATCAAATCCAGCTGATCACCTGCGCCGCCCTGGCGGGGCGTTGGGGTCGTGCCGAGAGCTCGGCTGCGCCGAGCACGGGACGTGAGATTCCGTCCGCTGTCTGACCTGCGCACTATGATCGCTATTGCGAGGAGGTCGTCGGAATGCCAGAGGGCGACACGGTCTTCCGGACAGCACAGCGCCTGGACGATGCGCTGACCGGTCGGATACTCACGGGTTGCGATATCCGGGTTCCGCGTTTCGCCACAGTCGATGTGAGCGGGGAACGCGTCGACGGTGTGGTTGCGCGTGGAAAGCATCTCTTGATTCGTGTGGGCTGGGCCAGCATTCACTCCCATCTGAAAATGGATGGCAGCTGGCGGATCGTGTCCGCCCAGCGGCCCGTCCCTACCTGGGACCATCGAGTCAGAGCCATACTGATGACGGAAGAGTCCGTAGCGCTCGGAATAAGCCTGGGTGTCTTGAATGTGGTCGAGCGTGCACGTGAAGGCGACGTAGTAGGGCATCTGGGCCCGGATCTACTTGGGCCGGATTGGGATTCAGCCGTCGCGGTAGAGCGATTGATCGTGCGGTCGGAGGATCCGCTGAGCGTGGTGCTGCTCGATCAGAGGGTCATGGCAGGCATTGGCAACGTGTACTGCAACGAACTGTGCTTTCTGGCGGGTGTGGTGCCCACCACGCCGGTGAAGAACCTGGCAGACCCCGAGCGCCTCGTCGCGCACGCCCACACGTTGCTGCAGGCGAACAAGAATGACTACCACCGGACAACGACTGGTGACCGGCGGCCCGGGCGTGAGTTATGGGTCTACGGTCGCCATGGAAAACCGTGTCGCCGCTGCGGAACTCCGATCGCACGCGACCAGAGTTCTCCGCGTGTGGCCTATTGGTGCCCTAGCTGCCAGCGATGATCGATGTCGGAGGGTTGGCCTAAGGTTCGACTCGATGATGCTGCGGAGGTGGAGGCGTAGAGCGCTTCGAGCGCGCCGCCGTTTGTCGCGCGCATTGGTTACGTTTCTGGTCGTGGTGCTGGCCGGGCCCGTTGTCGCGCTGCTCATCTGGCCAGGCATCCTCGTGTATCGGAACACCGGGGACCCACTGCTGGCGGCGTTGGCGCAGGTGGCCTACCTCGCCGCGCCCTACGCTGTATACCTGCTCCTGCGCGCTGCCGGGTGGGGTCTGCGAGGCCTGGGCGAGGTTGTGGCCGAGCGCCGATACGATGCCCAACTGCGAAGGTATACGACGCTATCCGGGCTTGCGGAGATCGACGAGATGTCCGGCGTCGATTTCGAGACCTTCGTGGCGGCGCGCATGCAGAATGCCGGATGGCATGTCGAAATCACCCCGGCGTCCAGTGACTACGGGGTCGATCTGATAGCCACGAATCGGCGCGATGTCGTTGCCGTGCAGTGCAAACGCTATTCGAGAACGGTCGGTGTCAGGGCGGTTCAGGAGGCCGTCGCGGGCGCGCGGCACTACGACTGCACCCGCGCCATGGTGGTCAGCAACCAGGACTTCACCCGCCAGGCCCAAGCACTGGCCGTGACCAGTAGGTGTGAGCTCATCGGGCGGGATCGTCTGCCGCGCTGGCTGAATCAGAGCGATATGCCCGCCGTTTCGAACGCCGCACAGCCCAGATGACCACGAGCAACGCGATACCGAAGAGCGGGTATCCCATGGCGATCCGCGTGAAGGCCAGCCAGCCCACCGAATCTTGGGTGTATAGCCACTCTTGCACAATGAATCTGGATAAGAACACCGTGGCCAGCGACAAGGTCGCCACCGAAAAGGCGAACCGTGACGGCTTGTCGTCGCGCCAGCGCTGCCCAGTGCCGGTGAAACCGTGCCATATCACGCCCGCGAGCGGCCAACCCATGAACACCGAGCCCGTGAAGACGATCGCGGCGATGAGGTTGGTCCAGATGCCCATGAGAAAGAAGCCTTTGGCCGAACCGATCTGGTAGGCGATTGCCGCCGAGATCACCACCCCGAACAGTCCGGACACAGCCGGTTGCAATGGCTGGCTGCGTAACCACCGCCATGCGGCGATTGCCGCTGCGGTCGCGGTGGAGATCCAGATGGCACCAGCCAGGCCAAAAGCGCTGTTGCCCAACGCGAACGTCACGCTCGGCAGGCCAGCGTAGATGAGCCCGGGGAGCCCACCGGCTTGTTCGAGCAGTGTCAGTTTGCGTTCGGTCGGTTCGGAAGGTTCGGAAACCCCGGTCACAGGACCTGCCGTCCGCCTAGATGCTCGGACAGAAATCTTTCCGTCGCACGGTACAGGTCGATCTGATTCTCCGGGTTGAGGAATCCGTGGCCCTCATCCGCCTTGACCATGTATTCGACCTCGACACCCCGGGCACGCAGGGCCGCCACGATGTTGTCGGATTCAGCTTGCACTACGCGTACATCGTTGGCGCCCTGGGCAACCAGTAGCGGAGTGCGGATCTGGTCCACCCGGCTGATGGGGGATCGAGCCAGCATGTCCGCCTCTTGTTCCGGCACCGCAGGGTCGCCGACGTAGCGGTACCAGTTGTTGGCCAGGTTCGGCCGCACGAACGGCGGGAGGGTACGCATGAAATTCGCCAGATTGGAGATGCCCACGTAGTCGATAGCGCCCGCGAAGACATCTGGCGTAAAGGCGACCCCCACCAGCGCCGAGTATCCGCCGTACGAGCCTCCGAATATCGCTACGCGGCTGGGATCGGCGTAGCCCTGCTTGACCGCCCAGTCCACCGCATCGATCAGGTCGTCGTGCATCTTGCCGGCGAACTCTCCGATAGCGGCCTTCGTGAAGGCCTTTCCGTAACCAGTAGATCCACGGAAGTTGACCTGTAACACCGCGTATCCGCGGTTCGCGAGGAACTGCACCGCCGGATCGAAGCACCAACTGTCGCGATGCCACGGACCACCGTGGACGACGAGCACCAGCGGCAACCCCGCGGGCTCCACCCCGACGGGCAGCGTCAGATAGGAATGCAGGCTCAGGCCGTCACGTGAGGTGATGGTGACCGGAGCCATCGGCGCCAGAGTCGCCGGGTCCAGGTGGGGGAACGGCCGGAAGAGCTGTCTGCTCTCGCCCGTGGCATGGTCGTAGAAGTACGTGACCCCTGGATCGCGGTCATGCGTAAAACTGACCACCCAACGTCGGCCGTCCTCGTCGGAGGAGATCTCCGCGAGGTCTCCCTCCGAAAGCCCCTCAAGTTTCGTCAGCACCGGAGCGAAATCTGGATCGAGTACCCGGATCTCCTGTCGCTCGCCCAGATATCGAACTGCCAGTAGTTCACCGGTTCTCCGATGCCGGATCAGGGCCGGGGCCAGACCCAGTGCTGCGGATAGGTCGAAGGTGGGGTGGCTGTCGACCTCGGATTCCTCACCGCTGGACAGGTCTAGTCGGACCAGACGTGTGCGATCGGTGTCGCGGCTGGATCCCATCCACAACCCGGTGCCATCCGGTGTGATCTGCGTCGGGTGCATGCCGACCGGGTAGTCCGCACCGTTGTAGACGACGAGAGGATGCAGGGTTCCGGACTCGTATCGGGAGAACTCGATATCGCCTTCGCGTGTCAGCGACTGCGTGAACACCTCGTGGTTCGGTCCGCAGAACCAGGCCATGACGCCGCCGGGATTCTCGGCGAGCATGGTCAGCTCACCGGATGCGATATCGAGTTCGTACAAGTCGATTTCGTCGATCTTGCGGTGGTTGAGCTGGACGAAAAGCTTCCCGGGTCGCCCGTGCGGGCGCTCCAGGCCCAGCAGGCGCACATCGGGGTACGGCGTCAGATCCAGTGGCGGCGTGTCAGGGTCGTCCAAGTTCACCCGATACAGATGCCAGTTCTCGTCGCCCCCGGAGTCCTGCACGTAGAGCAGCCAGCGCGGATCGTCTGTCCAGAGAAAACCTGTGACGCTTCGAGTTTCGTCATGGGTGACACAGCGGGCGTCGTCCGAATCGAGACTCTGTACCCACACGTTGAGGCGATTGTCGCGCGGCGCCAGGTATCCGATCTTGGTGCCATCCGGTGAGATCGACGCGGAGGCACGGACGGGCGGATCGAAGAATTCTTCGACGGTGATGAGCGCGGGCAGCGCCATGGGAAGTTCCTCTCGGTGTCGGGTAACACCAGGAGAAACTATGCCGCTACGGCACAGTCAAGTGCAGGTGCGCTGACCTGCTAAACGGTGCACGGATTGTCGCGATGACGTGGCGGCGGTTGACGATCAAGCCGACGATCGCCAGTACGCCGTACACCCCGCAGAGGATGAGCCGGCCGTGGGTAGAGGTGATCGGGAACTGGATGATGAACAGCGCCAACAGAGCCCATGCGGTGCCGCGATGGAATCGCAGGGCCAGGATCAGGGCCACGCCCATCATGGTTTGCGTTGCGGTCAGCAGGGTTTCTTCGATCTGACGGGAGTCCAGAACCAGTGAGTAACCGCCACCGCCCACGAGATGGGCGATCGGCAGCGAACCGATCAAGAGAGTCCACTGGTTGACCTTGGACGAGATCAACGTGGCGATGGCGGCGGTTCCCTTGCCTCGGGCGGCGAAGATCGCGGCGATGATGAACTCTGGCGCTTCAGATGCCAGCGGTGCGAGCCACTGCACCAGGAGGAACTGATCGACGCCCAATTGTGTTCCGGCACTTACCAGGCTGTTGGCAAAGGGCTCGGCACACAAAAGGATGACCGACGCGGCCATAATGAACATCGTGACGACGGTGCTGCGGCGCATGTGCTTGGGCAGCATGCCGATGGCCGCCGCTGTGCCCACCAAGTCGGGCTCCTCGGCCTCGCCGTGACTGATCGTGAACAGGTAGAACCCGAACCAGGCCAGCAAGGCGATGCCCAGCACAAGGTGAATGTGACCGCTTGCCGGGATGACAAATGCCACCACACCGGCCACCATCAGGAACCCCAGCTCGATGCGGTTGGACGGCTCCAGCGACAGCAGGTTGGTAGGACGTCCGGATGTCTTGCGGGCCACCGCGAGTGCAATGAGGACGACAACAGGCCAGCCCAGGCCCATCAGCAGCCGGTTTGATCCGGTCATGTTCGCCGCCGCGTATTGGCTGTACTCGGGAACTCGGCCGGAGATGTAGGCGTAGTAGAGGTCGACGGCGTACTCGGGTAGTACCGCGATCAGGGCCAGTACCGCGATGGCCAAGCCGCCGGATACGTCCATCTGCGCGGCTTCCGCAGCCCAGGCCAGGATGAAACTCGCGGCCACCACGGCAGCGCCGTAGATGACGAGTGCCGCCACCGGATTCGGATGTAGCCCGCCGATCCGTGTGACCAGTGCGGGCGCCATGAACAGCGCGGTGATGCACACCGACCGGAGAAGCCGCCGACGCAGTTCACGAACCACGTCGGGCGTACTCGCGATGGTCTGCACGGCTTCCTCTCTTGGGTAGGGCAGGGACATGGGTGAGCCCTGCACATCGGGTCGCAGACACAAGCTAGCACCGCCACACGCCCTCAGCAACACATTGATAACCCTGCGTGACACACATGTGATCGGAAAACTAGCAGGTAGTGGCGCCCTTTATGAATTCTTCGGCTAACCTAACCTGAATGTATGGCAAACCACATGGTGTGAGGTTGCGCGTCATGGCTGATGGGGCGAGGGTTTCGCGAATTGACCATGCCGCGGCGGCATAGTGTCCAGTAGAAGGTGTGCAGGCGAATGCAGAAGGAGTGACGGTGGGCTGGAGTACTCGGGAGCTTGCTGAGCTCGCCGGCACCAGCCTGCGCACTGTGCGTCACTATCACGACATCGGACTGCTCGGCGAGCCCGAACGTCGTTCCAACGGTTACAAGAGTTACGGCGTCGCGCATTTGGTCCGGGTCTTGCAGATCAAACGCCTTACTGGGCTGGGCCTTTCCTTGAAGCAGATTGCGGAGATGGACGAGGCCGATGAGGATCCGCACGAGGCGCTTAGGGCGCTCGATGAGGAGCTGGCCGCCACCATCGAGCGGCTACAGCGGGTGCGCGACGAGCTGGGGCAGATACTCTCCAGCGAGATGGCGGCTGACCTACCGCCCGAATTCGGTTCGGCTGCAGTCAATATGGAGCTATCCGATACGGACCGCTCGCTCGCGTTCGTCATGTCCAGGGTGCTCGGTCCCATCGGTATGCAGGCATTCATCGGGATGTTCCTGGACCAGCAGGACCGCGACCTCGATCATGAACTGGAAAGTCTGCCCACCGATGCCGACGAGCCGACACGAGCCGATCTTGCCCAGCGGATGGCCCTGCACGCCCGCAAGTTGTACGCCGAGCATCCGGGGATGCTGGACTCGACCGCGGACGCCCCCCGGGGGCAACAGTTCGCTGAACGAACCGTGGCGCAGGCACTGTGGGATCTGTTCAATCCCGCCCAGCTCGACGTACTGGTTCGCGTAGGTGCGGCGCTGCGCGGGGATCAGGGACTGGGCTGAGGGATATTGCACTGATTGACCGTCGGATTGAGTCCCGCATAGTTGAGGGGGCCGGCGATGACGGTCAGTGCGATTGTTCCCGCGCTGGCGCAGGTCTGCGGACTGCTGGTGAAGTACCCGCGCTGGGCCACCGCGATCGCCCCCACGATCAACCAGATGGCCAACAGTATTCCGGCGTATCGCATGGTGTCTCCCAGTTTTCGGTCGCGGGTCAGTAGTAGTGGCGGCGGCCGCCGATGGCGTGTCCCATCCGGCCCGCGACCATCAAGATCAGGCCGATGACGATGAGTACCACCCCGCCGGTCCATAGCCACCCGATGTCGAGGAAGAAACCGGCTGCCAGCGCGATGGCTCCGAGGATGATCATGGCCCTCACCTATCCCAATGCCGGTTTTCACGCGTGATGCATTTGTTTACGACGTCAACTATACGCCGCACAGTGTCTTTGGGGGAGAAGTTGAAGAATCAGCACCCGGCCGCCTGGGCTGGGCGCTTGGGCTCCGCTAACTGGTTGCCCGACAATGGAATTGATGATCACTATAAGCTTGTCGAAGTCAGCGTCTGCTGATTTCCGCGAGTGCGGCGTTGGCGGCGTGCACCCCGCACATGCCGTGAGCCCCGGGTCCGGGCGGGGTTGCTGCCGAGCAGATGAACATCCCGCGGGTGCCGAGGCCATAAGGGGTGAGCGTGATGCGGGGACCGAACACCAGCTGCCGAATGTCTTTGGCGCCCGTCATGATGTCTCCGCCGACGTAGTTGGCGTTGTATCGGGACAGTTCGGTCGTCGAGCGCACCGCCGTGCCGACTATGCGCTCACGGAAACCGGGGGCGAATCGTTCTATCTGGCCGATGATCGCTTCGGTCGCATCTCCGGTATATCCGGAAGGCACGTGCGCGTAGGTCCATAGCGGGTGGATCGTGCCGGCCGAACGTTGCGGATCGGCCAGATACTGCTGGCCGACGAGTACGAATGGTCGCTCGGGCATGGTGCCGGCGTGGATCTGCCGTTCGGTGGAGGCGAGCTCAGCGTAGGGGCCGCCGAGGTGCACTGTGCCGGCCTGGCTGGCATCGACATTGGTCCACGGGACCCCGCCGTCGATCGCGAAGTCGACCTTGAAAGCGCCGGGACCGTGACGAAACCGCGTCAATGCACGGAAGACCCGTGCAGGCAGCCGCTCGCCAAGAATCTTTGCCACAGAGCCGGGTTCGAGGTCGAATAGCGTCACATCGGCATCGGGCAGTTGCGCGGCGTTGTCAATGCGGACCCCAGTGTGGACTGTCGCGCCGAGTTCGGTGAGGGCTGCGGTCATGGCCCCGACGAGGGATCCGGTGCCGCCAGAGACCACGGGCCAGCCGTAGCGGTGTCCGGCCGTCATGATTCCCAGGCCCACCGCTGCCGTCATCGGGTAGTGCAGGGGGCGGAAGGCGTGCGCGGCGACACCGCCGTACAGGGCCCGGGCAGATTCGGTGCGAAGCAGTCTGCCGACCGCGGATGCGGGCAGGGCAGCCGGCAGTCCGAATCGGGCCATCTGGATCGGGTGGCGGGGCACGCGCAACAGCGGTGCCGTGATGTCCTGAGCAAGGGTGTCAAAGTGTCTCGAGGGATAGCCGAACAGGGCACGCCAACGATTGCCGTCACGTCCCATCTGGAGGGCCGTGCGATCGATCGACCGGTACAGGACGCCTGCAGAGCCGTCATCGAGCGGGTGAACGCAGTCGACTTCAGGCAGCAGCCAACGCACTCCGCGACGAGCCAGGTCAAGACTCGTCAGGAAGGACGAGCCGATGGCCATCGGGTGCGTGGCAGCGCAGTCGTCGTGGATCAGTCCGGGTGCCAGCATCTCCGAGGAACGACATCCACCGCCCGGCGTGTCAGTGGCCTCCAACACTGTGACCGAGATCCCCGCGCGCGCGAGAGTAATTGCTGCGGCCAGACCGTTGGGTCCGCTGCCGACGACAGTGGCCCTGCTCATCGGGCCACCGTGGCGCGCATATAGCTATCACGAAAGTCGCAGGCGATAAACGTATTACAGCCGACCTGCACCGTGGCATCCACCTCCGTCGGGTCCGTCACCAAAGTGTACAAACCCGATTGTCGGAAGCTTGGCTGGCCGCCTCTAGCGCCACGACGGGCAGTTGACGAAACTGTAAACGTGGTGCAAATTTTGTCCCTGTGGCGGTACTCAGTGAGCAGGCAGGGATCAGTGACCTGGTGGAGCAGTTACATGGTCGGCATCCCGGTCTGACCCGCGACATCGTGGAGGCAGTGGTTCGCGCCGAGCACTCCCGCTTCGACGACAGTCCACTGCGCGATTACGTTCCGCTGCTGGTTGAGCGGCGCGCACGCGAGGAACTTGCCCTGCTCAGCGTGTAGCGAGCTATTGGTCGGGCGATGCGCCGGCGCCGTGAATCGCGGCGCGAATCGCGAGTTCGGCCGCACTGTTCGCGACGAACAGCATCTCGTCGCCCGCCTCCAAGACATCTTCGGGGGTGGGCAGTAGCACCGTGCCGCTGCGAACCACGGTGACCAACGCGGCGTTCGGCGGCATATCCAGGTCTGCCACGCGCCGACCCACCAGCGGATTATCTTGGGGCAGAGTCAGTTTTGTCAGATCCGCGTGGCCTCCGCGCAACCCCATCAGGCGCACCAGGTGTCCGATGTCGATCGCGCCCTCGATTCCCGCCACCATGGCCCCGGGTGTGGAGACCGCGACGTCGACCCCCCAGGCCTGGCCGAAGAGCCATTGGTTGCGGATGTCGTTGATGCGAGCGACCACTCGCGGTACGCCGAACTCGGTCTTGGTCAGTAGCCCCACGACGAGGTTGGCCTTGTCGTCTCCGGTGGCGGCGACCATGACGTCGCAGGTTTGTATTCCCGCTTCCTCCAGGGTGTCCAGCTCGCAGGCGTCGGCGTTGAGCCAGTCGGCCCCGGGTACCGCTGGGGGTTCGAAGTTGGTGCGCTCACGTTCGATCAGCAGGATTTTGTGGCCGTAGTCGAGCAGCTCGCGCGCCACGGAACGGCCGACCTTGCCTGCCCCGGCGATCGCGACTCGCATCTTCCGTTCCACCACCCCGCTATCGTGCCCTATTAACCGGAGTCGACCGACGGGAACGAAGTGAGCCTGCACCAGCTGTACCTGGCCTTGCTCATCGGTGGGCTGGTGCTGCTCGCCAGCATCGTCGGCACCCGGGTGGCCACGCGCATCGGATTTCCCAGCCTGCTGTTCTTCCTCCTGGTCGGCGTCGTGCTCGGTGAGGATGGGCTGGGTCTGGAGTTCGACAATGTGGAGCTGGCCCGCAATGTGTGTACCGCCGCGCTCGCGGTCATCCTTGTCGAGGGCGGTCTGACCACACGGTTCTCCGATATCCGAAAGGTGCTCGCCCCTGCCGGTGCGATGGCGACGGTCGGTGTCGTGATCAGCACGCTGGTGACCGCGGTCGGCGCGCACGTTCTGCTGCGGATGGACTGGCAGCTGGCACTGCTTCTCGGGGCGATCGTGTCGTCCACGGACGCCGCTGCGGTCTTCTCGGTGCTGCGAGTGCTTCCGCTGCCGAGGCGGTTGGCCGGTCTACTCGAGGCGGAGTCCGGATTCAACGACGCACCTGCGGTGATCTTGGTGTTGATGTTCAGCATCGTGCCCTTCGTATTCGAGCCGAAGAGCGCGGTGGTTCAGATCGTGTACGAACTGCTGGCCGGATCGGCCATAGGCCTGGTGTGCGGCTTCCTCGGCGCGATGGCGCTGCGCCGCGTCGCCCTGCCCGCCTCGGGGCTGTATCCCATCGCGACCTTCGGCATCGGTCTGGTGGCGTTCGCAGCCTCCGGCAGCGTGCATGCCAGCGGCTTCATCGCCGCCTACCTGGCGGCGGTGGTGCTCGCCAACTCAGGTCTGCCGCACCGCTCTGCCACCCGCTCTTTCGCCGAGGGTTTGGGTTGGCTGGCGCAGATCGGGCTCTTCGTCCTGCTGGGATTGCTGGTCAATCCCAGTGAGCTGCTGGACGATCTGGTTCCCGCGATCGTGGTGGGTCTGGTGCTGCTACTGGCCGCCAGGCCGTTGTCCGTGCTGGGATCGCTTGTTGGATTTGGTGTTCCATGGCGCGAGCAAGCATTTCTGTCCTGGGCCGGTTTACGCGGGGCGGTCCCGGTGGTGCTGGCGACTTTCCCGATCGTGGAGGGCGTGCCGAACAGTTATCGCCTGCTGAACATCGTGTTCGTCCTGGTGGTGGTGTTCACCCTGGTGCAGGGACCGAGCCTGCGGCCCGTCGCGCATCTGCTGGGGTTGATCACCCGCGAGGCCACGCGTGAGATCCAGGTCGAGGCAGCTCCTTTGGATGTGCTGGATGCCGAGCTACTCACCATGAAAGTGCAACCGGGATCTCGGCTGCGCAACGTCACCATCCTCGAACTTAGGCTGCCCGATCCTGCCGTCGTCACGCTGATCATCCGGCAGGGCCACACCTTCGTCCCGCTGCCGGATACCCGAATCGAGTCGGACGACGAACTGATGATCGTCACTACCAGCAAGACCAGGGCATTGACCGAGTCGCGGCTGCGCGCGGTGAGCAGACGCGGCAAGCTCGCCTACTGGTTCGACGAATACGGGGACGTGGGCTGATCGTCGGACTCACCGAGTGTTGAAAGTCTCCACACAATCCGCAGCGCGATGGTCGGACGGGTCGGGGGAGCGGCGCAATCCGTCGATGACACCAACCCGGTTCCGTTCGGGTTGGTTCTGAGACATCTTTGCTTTGCCTTCGATGCGGTCGATGCTCAATTCCACCCCGACGATGGCCCGGATTTGCGCAGCTGTGAATTCCCTTGGAGCATCGTCGATTCCCCATGGCTTGGGCCTGCCTCGCTCGAGGTGCGCGGTGAGCTCGGTGACGAGGGCGTGGACCCAATGAGGATCGTCGCGCGCGGTGAGCTCGCCGTACACGGTAACCACTTCGTAGTTCCACGTAGGCACGACTTTGCCGGTTTCCGACTTGGTGGCATAGAAACTGGGCGAGATGTATGCCTGCGGACCGGAGAAGATC
Organism: Mycobacteroides saopaulense; assembly: GCF_001456355.1. Lineage (NCBI taxonomy): Bacteria > Bacillati > Actinomycetota > Actinomycetes > Mycobacteriales > Mycobacteriaceae > Mycobacteroides > Mycobacteroides saopaulense. The sequence goes on along the minus strand of NZ_CP010271.1, from coordinate 4,507,107 downwards.
GCGACGCAGTCACCGGCTTGCTGCCAATGTGGATTGGCGCGCGAGACGTGCCCCACAAGAGTATGGCTCGCCGGTCGGTAGAGCAGGGGCAGCGGCGTCACCATGAAGCCTGCGGAACCATGGCTGACGAGTTGGGCGAGACGCGCCTCAGTCAAAGCGACCGCGGTTTCACGGTCGTTCATTGCGAAGTTCTTCGGTACGTACATGATCGGCATTTTTTCAGGTGCATCGGCCTTGGGGCTATCCATTAACCAGGAGCGTTGACGCACAGCACCACTCGGGCATACAGTACGGAACGTCAGCACCTCGCTAGGCGAGGCTCCTGCACGAACACAGGCCACTGATCCGACGACGTCGAGAGACGCCCAGGGTTAGGACAGATCTCCCCGGCTTAAGGGGTGATCCGAGGTGGCTTCCCTACCGGGATCACGTCGTGCAGTGCCGAAGCTCTGACGAGAGAGGTGTAAACCCGTCTGGTGGTGGGTGGTCTCTCCTGTCTGAGCGCGCTTGACGTGTGCTGACGTGAAACCTTTGCGGCACAACCGCCCTGGCAGCGAGGAGGTGAGGGACGACATGCAGTCCGGCGATAGTCCGTATCCCAGTCCGGATCGAAAACCTGGCTTAAGCCAGCACATACACGTGTTCCCAGCCTTCCGCTGCGACACCGCACACGCCTGACCTGCCGCGAGAATCTTTGCGCCAGGCCTAATTTGGCGTGCCCGGATATGCGCGCAGCGGACCAAACCCTGAGAAAGGGCGGCAACTGCAATGGCATTCTTCAACGGCGTCCCACGCCGATACGACGGCGACGGGCATGCGCCCAACGGCGCTGTGATGGACAGTGCGCATGTCGGCGACATCGTCGGCGCGCTGGGCACCATCGGACAACACGAGAGCACCGAAGGTCGCAGCCGCTGGCAGCGGTTCCGGATGTTGTTGGCGGTCTTGGGTCCCGGTCTCATCGTCATGGTCGGCGACAACGACGCGGGTGGGGTGGCCACCTACGCGCAGGCCGGCCAGAACTACGGCATGGCGCTGCTCTGGACGTTGGCGCTGCTGATTCCCGTGCTCTACGTCAACCAGGAGATGGTGGTCCGGCTGGGAGCGGTCGCCGGGGTGGGCCATGCGCGGCTCATCTTCAGCCGGTTCGGACGTTTTTGGGGCGCTTTCAGCGTCGGTGACCTGTTTGTGGTCAACGCATTGACCATTGTCACCGAATTCATCGGGGTGGCAATGGCATTGAGCTACTTCGGTCTGCCCCGCTGGATCTCGGTGCCGCTGGCCGCGGTGCTGTTGTTCGCGGTGGTCGCCGGTGGTTCGTTCCGGCGTTGGGAGCGATTCCTCTTCGCGCTCATCGCACTCAACGTAGTGATGGTTCCCATGGTGATCCTGGTACGCCCATCGCTCACCACCACGGCGTCCGGGTTCGTGCCGTCCTTCCCGGGTGGCCTCAATGCCGAACTACTGATGCTGATCGTCGCGATCGTGGGCACCACGGTGGCACCATGGCAGTTGTTCTTCCAGCAGTCCAACATCGTCGACAAGCGACTGACACCGCGCTGGATCCGTTACGAGCGAATCGATCTCGCAGTGGGGATCGTCGTGGTGATGATTGGTGCGGTCTGCATCATGGGGGCGGCGGCGTTCGGGCTGGCGGGCACCGATGCCGTCGGAAACTTCACCGACGCCGGTGCCGTGGCACGGCTGCTGCATGAGCATGTTAGCCCCACGGTCGGGGCACTGTTCGCCATCCTGTTACTGGATGCCTCTCTCATCGGTGCCAACGCAGTGGGCCTGGCCACTACCTACGCGCTGGGGGACACCTTCGGCAAGCGTCACTCACTGCACTGGAAGCTGAGTGAGGCGCCGGCCTTCTACCTGGGCTACGGCGTGCTGCTCGCGGTCGCCGCCGCGGTGTCGTTCAGCCCCGATCCGGTGTTGGGCGTGCTCACTCAGGGTGTGCAGGCGCTGGCCGGTGTGCTCTTGCCGTCCGCAACGGTCTTCTTGGTGCTGCTCTGCAACGACAAAGCGGTTCTGGGTCCATGGGTCAATACGGCACGTCAGAATGTCGTTGCGGGACTGATTGTCTGGGCCCTGGTACTGCTGTCGTTGTCGCTGACCGCGGCGACCTTCTTTCCCGACCTGAGCACGGCCCAGCTCAAGGCATTCTTCGTGGTCGGCGCGGTTGTCGGGCTTCTCGGTGGTGCGGTGATCTATGCCGCAAGGAAGCGGGCCGATCGCGCCGCCGCCCGTGTTACCGCCGCGGATCTCGGTGGGTTGGATCCAGAGCAGGTGGAGGACCTGGAATCTGCACCGCGTGATCGCGCCCTGCGCCGGGAAGTCCTGCGGCAGCAACGTGAAACCTGGCGTACGCCGGCACTTGACACGTTGGAGCGTCCCGCGTGGTCGCCGTTGCGGACCGCGGGGATGATCGCCCTGCGCGGGTATCTTGTGGTGGCTGTGGTGCTGGTCGGCGTCAAGGTCGCGCAGACCATTATCGGGTAGCGCCCGGCCAATAGCATTGTGCAGCAACGGGAATGACACCATGCAGATATTCATCACATGGCACGAGGAAGCGTTGTGCCGGGGCATGCCCTCGGAGGTCTTCTACTCGCCTGATCATGAACGTGGCAACGCGCGGTTGGTCAGGGAGCGACGCGCAAAACAGATATGCCATCAGTGTCCGGTGCGCGAGCCGTGCGGCCGCCACGCCATCGACGCGCGCGAGCCCTACGGAGTCTGGGGAGCCACTACTCCCCGTGAGCGGCAAGAACGAAGGTGTTGATTCATTTTTGGAGTTACGAATATAATAGTTCGGTGACCCGAAATCATGGACGCGAGGTGGAGCTACGCGAGGCGGCATGGTTGGAGACCGTGGCGGTGGTTCAGGCGGTCTCGACCGGCGACAAGGTTTCGGCGGCGCACATATTGCGCACGAGCGGTCAGCAGTTGTTGGTGTCCGAGGGGCTACTGCATCTGCTGTCGGTGTTGATTCGGGCGGCACCGCTACCCGGCATCCGGCGATTGATCGATATCGCCCGGGCCTCGGCTGCTCCGCCATGCATACCCGAATTTGTTCCAGCACAACTAGTCCAGGAGTCCATCGATACCATGCCTGCTCTTACCGACGACATGAAGCGGATGCTGGGTGCACAGCTTGCGGTGCTGGCTACGGTGACGGATGGCCAAACTCCCAACATCGGCCCCAAGCGCTCGCTGCGGGTCTATGACGACCACTCGCTCATATTCAACGAGAACACCGGTGGGCAGACGTTGGCCAACATCCTTGCGGGGTCGAGGGTTTCGGTGGCGGTCATCGACCGTGAGGCGCTCGACGGTTATCGATTCGTCGGTCGGGCGCGGATTTTCGAATCGGGCCCGGCCTTCGACGATGCCATCGCGTTCGCCGAGGAGCGCGGCATGAAGCCCCCTCGGTGCGCCGTGGTGATCGCCGTCGACGACGTCTACACGCTCAAGCCCGGTGCTACCGCGGGCACGCGCGTGTAGACAGGGAGTCATGACGAGTTCTGTTCCAGGCCCGGATGAGGTCGTCGTGTACTGGCGGCCCGGGTGTCCGTACTGCATCAAGCTGAGGGCTCAGTTGCGCTTTACTCGACTGCGCTACTCGGAGGTGAACATCTGGGAATCGCCGGACGCGGCCGCTTATGTACGCTCCGTCGCCGACGGCAATGAGACCGTCCCGACCGTCAGCGTCGCGGGCCGGGCCATGGTCAATCCGTCGAAGCGTCAGGTGCTCGCGGCGGCACGGGAGTTCGTACCACAAGCATTGCAGCACTGAATATTACGACGACTTATGAGGGCGTAGGCCCGGGACCAACATGGGTACCCGAGCGCTGTACTCCCGGTACGGCTCGCCCAGGGCCGCGCGCAGATCACGCTCCTCGAAGCGCAGGGCTATCAATACGTAGGCCGTGGTCGCCACCGAGAAGAGAAGGTGACCGGCGGACATCGACGGGGTTGCCCAGAAGGCGATGAGGAAACCGAACATCAAGGGGTGGCGCACCAGCCGATAGAGCATGGTCGCGCGAAATGGAAGGTGGCTGTAAGGCTTTGCCTGCCATACGAGGTAGACCTGACGTAGCCCGAACAGGTCGAAATGGTTGATCATGAAGGTCGACGCAAGCACGATGGCCCACCCGATCCAGAAGAGGGCGTGTAGGGCGATGCGTCCTGGTGTCCAGCCGATCTCCCAGACAGGTGCGGGGAGCGTCCGCCACTGCCAGAACAGAAGGATCAGAAGAAGGCTCGACACCAGCACGTAGGTACTGCGCTCGATGGTGTCGGGAATCAGCCGAGTCCACCAGAGCTTGAAGCCGGGGCGGGCCATCACACTGTGCGGCACGGCGAACAGTCCGAGCAGCACGACGTCGATCGCCAGGGCAGTGGCGGTCGATGCCGGCAGGCCGTTGTCGACGGTACGCGGCACCACGAAATTTCCGACGAACCCAATCGAATAGAGAAATGCCGCAAGGAATATCAGGTAGGAGATGACTCCGTATCCGACGATCACCACGCGTTTCATGCTGGCCTCCTAATGGGACTCACCGGGCGTCCGGCCAACCTCCATTCCGGATATCCCTCGGTAAGACGTTGTGCACGAATGCCGCTGGACTGCAGTAGGTCAACGGCTTCGTCGGCGTACACGCAGTACGGGCCGCGGCAATAGGCGATGTAATGCTTGTCGCGGGGGAGTGCAGCGAGTCGTTCGTGAAGCTTGTCGACGGGTAGGGACACCGCCCCGTCGATATGACCGGCCGCATACTCCTGGGCGGGGCGCACATCAAGCAGCACGACGTCGTCGTGCGCCATGCGACGGGCTAGCTCGTCCGGGGTTATCGGCTCAAGGCTGTCGCGGTCGCCCAGGTAGTCACGCACCACCCGGTCCACCTCGGCCAGGTGCTGCTCGGCGGTGTGCCGCAGCGCCAACACGACAGCGGTGACCTCCGGACCGGAAAGCTGGTAGCGGACATATGTCCCGTCCCTTTGGGACGTCACAAGCTGCACCTGGCGCAGTACCTGGAGGTGGCGCGAGGTGTTGGCGACGGAGAGCGCGGTCTCGACTGCCAGTGACTCGACGGTCCGTGCCCCCTGCGCCAGCACGTCGAGAATCTCTAGCCGGGGCCCGCTCGACAGGGCCTTGCCGATGCGAGAGAACTCGCCGTACAGCCGGTTTTTGAAGTCGCGTTTGACCTCTGGTGCAACGGGCACGGGATTACTATAGATCCTCGGATCCACTATTCAATAGAATTATTGAAAACTGACTTAGAGGGCATGAAAGGGGCCGATATGCAGGCGGACTTGGCCGCCGCTCAGCGCGAACATTGGGATGGCACCTATCAGGCGCACCCCGCTATGTACGGCACCGAGCCTTCGTCACCGGCAGTGCATGCGGCGCAGGTGTTCAAGGACGCCGGCGTCGAATCGGTGCTCGAGTTGGCGGCCGGGCACGGTCGTGACGCGCTCTACTTCGCGCGGGAGGGATTCTCGGTGGTGGCCACCGATTTCAGCGAGGTTGCGGTCGAGCAGATCCGGCACACCGCCCAGGTTCAGGGTGTCGCCGCCAATCTCGTGGCGACGGTGCATGACCTGCGTCAGCCACTGCCGGTGGACGATGGCGCATTTGACGCGGTCTTCGCGCACATGGCGTTGTGCATGGCCTTCTCCACAGCCGAGATTCAGCGCGCCATGGCTGAGATTCGTCGGGTGTTGCGCCCAGGCGGAACACTCATCTACACGGTTCGCCACACCGGTGATGCGCACTACTGCGCCGGCGAATCGCGTGGCGACGACATTTTCGAGCACGGCGGATTCGCGGTGCACTTCTTCCCGCGTGAACTCGTGGAGGACCTGGCTGCGGGGTGGACCCTCCACGAAGTGCACGCATTCGAAGAAGGTGATTTGCCGCGTCGACTGTGGCGAATCACGGTGACCAGTTGACACTTTCGCGTCAAGCGGTGGTGATCCTGCTCACGTCGAGATGACACTCATGGGGGTGGCCGCGGCCGAAGACCAGCATGAATGTCCACTGGCCGGGGGTGAGTCCGTCGACGCTCACAGGGAATAGTTAGCTTAGGTATGTACTTTCATCATGTGGGCAGTGGCGCCCCTCACGTAACACCTAATTCTCCCGAGGTATCTAGGCATGACTGAAACGATCTCCACCACAGCTGTCCCGACCACGCCGGATCTCGAGGAGCAGGTGCGACGACGCATTGCGGAGGTCGTGTCCGGCGACCCGCAGCTGCAGGCGCTGCTTCCCGATGGGGCGGTCACCGCCGCTGTCAACGAGCCTAATTTGCCCCTCGTCGAGGTGATTCGCCGGTTACTGGAGGGCTATGGGGATCGCCCGGCCCTGGGACAGCGCGCCTACGAATTCGTCACCGGCGACAGCGGCGCGACCGTGCTCGTACTCAAGCCCGAATACGCCACCGTTTCTTATCGCGAACTGTGGAACCGTGCCGAAGCCATCGCCGCGGCCTGGGAAGACCACGGAATCCGCGACGGTGACTTCGTCGCCCAGCTCGGCTTCACCAGCACGGACTTCGCCTCCCTGGATGTTGCCGGATTGCGGCACGGCACCGTCTCGGTACCGCTGCAGACCGGCGCCTCACTGCAGCAGCGCAATGCGATCCTGGAAGAGACGCAGCCCACAGTCTTCGCGGCCAGCGTCGAATACCTCGACGCCGCAGTGGAATCGGTGCTCGCGACGCCGTCGGTGCGCCTGCTTTCCGTGTTCGATTACCACCCTGAGCTGGATGGCCACCGCGAGGCGCTGGACGCTGTGCGCACTCGCCTGGCGGCCGCGGGCCGGACCATCACCATCGAAACCCTGAACGAGGCTCTTGCACGGGGACGCGAGCTGGCTCCGGCACCGCTGCCCAATGCTGACCCTGACGCGCTGCGCCTGCTGATCTACACCTCCGGTAGCACCGGAACCCCCAAGGGCGCCATGTACCCGCAGTGGCTGGTTGCCAACCTGTGGCAGAAGAAGTGGCTCACCGATGACGTGATCCCGTCAATCGGTGTGAACTTCATGCCGATGAGTCACCTGGCGGGCCGTCTGACTCTCATGGGGACGCTCTCCGG